>CBETPM010000149.1:0-3240 GCA_965538135.1 Candidatus Bathyarchaeota archaeon | reverse complement strand
GACTACATATTCCTGCAATGTCATGGAAAGAGCCATTTGGGTTTATTGGATAACGACTCTCCGCATATTTGCCCTCTTTGCTGCAATAACGAAAAACAAGCTGGTCATTCTCATAAAGCCTTTCCAAATACTTTTTCTCTTTCTTTTTTGCAAATACGAATCTACCTTCAGAATGAGCAATAGGCATTCGCAAAACCTTGCCCTTAGCAATGTTTCGAGTAAATACACATTTCCCACAGTTTTCGTGTTTAAGATAAACCCAACGACAATTATATCCGGGTGGAAAGTTAGTGGCTAATGCGGCTTCTGGATGGGGACTAATTCCCTCAAATCCTGGAAGCAAACCAGCTTCCACAAGAACTTGCAAACCGTTGCAAATTCCTAGAACCGGACGGTTTTCCTCAACAAAAGTTTTTAACTCTTCTCCAAGCTTCGCCAGTATCCACTTAGCCCATATGGCTCCAGCTCGCACGTAATCTCCATAAGAAAAACCGCCCGGAAAAACCAAAACTTGGTAATCCAAAAGATTCCGTTGTTTAATAAGTTCGTTTACATGCAGAATTTTTGCTTTAACACCTAAATTCTCAAAAGCCCTCTTTGTTTCCGCATCACAGTTGGTTCCGCCAACCCGCAAAACACACACTTTAATCTCTTCGCGTCTCATCGTTTAAACCTCTCTGCTTAAAGTACGTTTCCAACAAGTTAACAAGTCATTAATAGAAGCATCTACTATAAGATTGCCACGCAAACCGTAAACGCAGAACCGCGGAGACTTTGTAACTCTGCCTATTTCTGCAAAGGCTGTGCCCTTCATAACTGCCTCAAATTCGCTTTTGGCTTCTTGCGAGACTTCCACAAGAAAGCGGCTGTTAGATTCCGAAAACAAAACAAAGTCATTACGATGCAGATTTTTCCTGGGAACCTTTTGCAAATGAAGTTCTATACCGTAACCACCCGCGAAAGCCATTTCCGCTGCCGCTACTGCCAAACCGCCTTCAGACAAATCGTGGCAAGCCTTCACAAGCCCCAAATCTATAGCCTTAGTCATCGCTCTAAACGTTTTTCTAGCCCGAGCCTTCCTAACTTTCGGAACATTTCTACCTAAAAATCCCTTCACTTTATAGTATTCCGAACCGCCTAACTCGTTGAAAGTCCGCCCCACGATGTAAACAGAATCTCCAGGCCCTTTAACATCCACTGAAACAACCAAACGAACATCCGGAACAACGCCTATAGCGGTTATAAGAAGTGTAGGTGTTACAGGGCCCAACGGAGATTCATTGTAAAGGCTGTCCTTACCAGAAATAAACGGTGTTCTAAAGGCTTTAGCGAAATCGTAACATGCTTCACACGCCCTTACAAGGCTGCCTAGCCTATCCGGTTTTTCAGGATTTCCCCAAGTAAAATTGTCAAGCAAAGCTATTCTTTCCCCGCCCACAGCAACATTATTCCTTATAGCCTCATCTATTGCAGAGGCAGCCATCCAATATGGATCAATTTTTCCATATCTTGGGTTCATTCCACAGGAAATGGCCAAACCTTTCCAAGAATCAGCCAAAGGCTTTAACACTGCAGCGTCGTTAGGTCCGCCAAACTCACCTTGCAACGGTTTAAGTGCTGTGTTTCCTTTCACCTCATGATCGTAAGTGCGTATCACACTTTCTTTGCTGGCAATATTAGGCGAAGACAAAATTTGCAGAACCACTTTCGTCAAATCTTCGGGTTCTGGAAAAAACGGTTCGTGGAAATGAACTGGCTTATATTCGGCAATTCTCATTGCTTTTGGAGGTTCAAAAAGGAAGGGAATATCCAGCTCTGCAACCTTTTCACCATGGAAATAAATTCGTAGAACATTGTCGGTAGTATACCGTCCAATAACCGTAGCTTCTACATCCTCTATACTAAAAATTTCCAAAACCCTTTCAAGGTTTTCAGGCGGCACAGCCAACAACATTCTTTCCTGCGATTCCGAAATGTAAATCTCCCAAGGCGCTAAGCCGGGATATTTCAAAGGCACCTTTTCTAGCTCAACCACTGCGCCGCAATTAAATCTCTTGGCAGTTTCTCCAACAGCAGAAGATAATCCCCCACCGCCAAGGTCTGTGATTGCGGATGCCAACTCGCAGTCGCGAATCGCTATTATGGCTCTTTTCAATTTTTCCTCTTCTATTGGATTAGCTATTTGAACAGCTGGCCTTGAAATTTCTTCTGATTTTTCCGTTAACTCAGCCGACGCAAAAGTTACGCCGTGAATTCCGTCTCGTCCCGTTTTTCCACCAGCTAACACAATCGCATCGTTTGGCTTTGCAGCCCTCTTAAACTTCTCAAGAGGAAGCAACCCCACGCATCCGCAGTAAACAACAACATTTCCAACATAACTCTCATCAAAGTATATGGCGCCATTAACCGTGGGAATCCCCATATTGTTGCCATAGCTTCCTATGCCAGCAACAACTCCCATATAAACATATTTTGGGTGCTTAACACCCGGCGGAAGTTTTTCATACTCAAAATCTAAAGGTCCAAAACCTAAAACATTCATACATGCTATAGGATCTGCCCAAACGCCTAAAACGTCTCGAATTACACCGCCAACTCCTGTGGCGGCGCCGCCAAAAGGCTCTATGGCTGAAGGGGGATTATGAGTTTCCACCTTGACCGCAATACCGTAATTTTTGTCAAAAGTAACTATTCCGGCATTATCGTCAAAAACCGAAAAGCACCATGAAGGCTTAACCTCCTCCACAACTTTCGCTATATAAGTTCTAAAGAGACTATCAATTTCTTTCCCATCAGTTTTTATTTTGCCTTTAAATGTCTTGTGAAAACAATGTTCAGACCATGTTTGCCCAATAGTTTGAAGCTCTATATCCGTAGGATTACGTCCTTTCTTTCTGAAATACTCTTGAACAGCCTTCATTTCCCGCAAATTTAGCCCTATACCTAGATTGCGGTTTATCTTCAAAAGCTGGCTATCATCAGCTTGGAGGATGTTTATTTCAAATAAGGAGAAAGGCGTATTTCTTTGAATGTAGAGGTTAAAAGTCATTTTGCTTCCTCAACCGCTATGGTGTAGTTGTCTTTCGTCGGATTTGCCAAAAGCCTTCTACACATTTCTTCAGCCTCATTTTGAGCTTCTTTCTGTGTTTCAGCCTCCAAAACCACATAGTAAACTTTACTAACATTTACAGCATCAACTTTATAGCCAAGTTCTCTTAGCAAACGTGCTGTAGTTTCCCC
>CBETPM010000148.1:0-3246 GCA_965538135.1 Candidatus Bathyarchaeota archaeon | reverse complement strand
AGCTCTTGTTGTAAAAGAAATTTTAGGCGAAGGAAAAACGCCAGTAATCATCGGCGGAGAACACACTGTAACCTTGGGCGTTGTGAAAGGTTTGAAAGAGAAATGCTCCGACACAGCCATCGTTAGTTTTGACGCGCACTTAGACATGCGAAACGAGTTTATGGGATTAACGCTTTCCCACACTACTTTTATGCGGAGAATAAACGAGCAATTAAAACCAGCAAAAATTATTGAAGTAGGAACTAGAGCTGTCTGTAAGGAAGAATTAACTTATGCAGAAAAGGCTGAAATAGAATACTTCACGGTGCATCAAATAAGAAAAGAAGGCGTACAGCATACAACAAAAAAGCTAGAGAAAGTTTTGGAAAATTACCAGAAAATCTACGTGACCGTGGACATGGATGTTTTAGACCCAGCATATGCACCGGCAGTACAGAATCCGGAGCCAGAAGGTCTTGAGACCCACGCGTTGCTTAACATTTTGGGATGTATATGTGGTAAACGTGTAGTAGGTTTTGACGTAGTTGAAGTTGCACCAAACTATGACAATGGAACATCAGCGATTCAAGCTGCAAAAATAATTTTTGAAATACTTTGTCATCTAGAAAAATCCCGCAAAAAGGTTTAGGATTTTAGCTGTTTTATAAGGCAACCCAGAGAATTACAAGCAAAGCTAAAGCTACAATACCGCCAGCAGTTAACCCTGCATAAAAGAAAGCCAGAAAGAACAATAAATTCACCCAACTCTTAGTAGCAAACTGCTTTTCTAATGATTTTTTGGTTATAGGCTTAAGAATTTTGAAATAGGAGACTAGTTCAACAAAAACAGTAAAACATGTTGGAAAAACCATTGAGAGAATGCTGAAGGTATAAGTTGCGCTTTCCGTAAATTGTAAATTTGGCAGTGCATATTTTATGAAGATTTCGTATAATGCCATGGCAGCACATACCATGTAAGCGTTTCGAGTCCCCTTCAGAATAGAGTGAAACCAATCTCCTTCAGAATTCATCCTTCTCCACCAGCAAAATAGTTTTCACGTGTGGCTTTTTATTAATTGTGCAATAAAGAAGCCGTTGCACTTATGCATGTGCGGGTAGAGTCTCCTACACTTTTCCATTCCCCTTAACCCCGGCAAACCTATCTTTAATGGTACTTCAGCCAATGAAAACTCCGGATACCACTTCAGAAACCTTTCAATTAACATCTCGTTTTCTTCAACTGTTATGCTGCACGTGGAATAAACAAGCTTGCCCTCAACCTTCACCTTTTCTGCACAATTACACAGCATTTTCCACTGAATTTCAGCCATTTTATCCACAGAACGTCGTGTAAGCCTCCATTTAGCAGAAGGCAACTTTCCGAAAGCGCCGGTGCTTGTGCATGGGGGGTCTAAAATAACAATGTCTGCTTCTATTTTTAAGGGCGACGGAGTACACGCGTCAGCAATAACTGGTTGAGCAATATTTACACCCATACGCGCTATTTCGCTTTTCCATATGCTCATCCTTCGCTTTGAATAATCCAAAGAATACACGGTTCCACGGTTCTGCATAAGCTGGGCAAGATAAGTGGTTTTAGCTCCAGGCGCAGCACAAACATCTAATACGGTCATTCCAGGCTTCGGATCCGCTACTTCTGCTGCAAAACAGCTAGCCTTATCATGGATGTAAAATAGGCCTTCGCGGAAGCTTTGTGTTCGTGTTAAAGGTTTCTTTAATTCAACAACTCTGTATGCATATTTTAACCCTTCAACTTTCTCAAGTTTTACACCTTCTTCTGCAAGTTTGTCCAAAGTTTCTGTTTCAGAAGCTTTCAGCGTGTTTAACCTTAAATAGGTTGGAGGCAACTGCAAATTAGCTTCTAATAATTCTAAAGTCTCCCTTCTCCCCAACAGTTTAAAACAATATTTAACAAACCATGTTGGATGAAAAGTTGAAAGTCCAACCCTTTCTTCATCATCTTTCCCTTCAAAAACCACTGAAGGTTTTTGTGTCAACAAAAAGCCTAAAACATGCTCTACTTTTCGAAGATTTTTCCATCCTAAAATGGAGCGGGCGAGCTTAGCAATGTTTGCAGCCTCTTTAATGTCTATTTTTGCCCAGTTTTTCGCTACCCGCGTTTGATAAACATAAAGCCTTAGAAAAGATTGAACCCCAAAATTGAAGTTACCCAAAGACTGAGGCTGCAAAGAATAGTTGATAAAAGCATCTATAAAATTTCGCCTTCTAACAGTTTCACAGACAAGCATATGCGCCAGCCTAACAGCAGCCGCATTATCTATCCCCAACTGTTTAACCGTTCTCGCTAAAGCCAACCGTTCACTAAGCTTATGCATCTCCATCCAACTTAAACTCTCAATAGCAATCGTCCAAGCTTCCTTAAGCAACTCCATTTCACAAATCAATAAACAAAGCATGGAATATAAATAAAATTAAAGCCTTATCCACAAAAACTAGAGGGGGCGAGTCAATTTAGATCACCCTTAACGCCTAAAACCGACTTTACAACAGGCTGCAAAACAACGAATAAATAGGCGAACACCTATTAAATGTATTGGTGTATGAAATGGGGTATTTAGAAACACAAATCTAACCAGATTTTAAAACAAAAAGAACACCCTAAAGACCCCTTGAACAAAAAATTTTCAGAACATAAAAATGAAAAAGGAGAACCTTCCAACGCAGATCACAGAATTCTCGTTCAACAATTAGATTTCTTCTCTATAAACGAGAAAGTAGGCATCGGCTTAGTGCTTTGGCATCCTAAAGGCGCGACAGTCCGCAGAGTAATCCGAAATTTCTGGGAAGAAGAACACTTAAAAAATGGATACCAACTTGTCTGCACGCCTCACTTAGCCCGAAGAGAGCTTTGGTTAACTTCTGGACATTTAGACTACTATGAGCAAAACATGTACGTTTTCAAGAAAGATAACGAATTCTATGTAATGAAGCCGATGAACTGCCCCTTCCACATACAAATATACAAAGCTAAGCCAAGAAGTTACAAAGACCTTCCAATTAGATATGCAGAATGGGGAACAGTATACAGATATGAACGATCAGGCACCCTACACGGGCTAATGCGAGTAAGAGGTTTCACCCAAGATGATGCTCACATTTTTTGCACCACAGAACAAGTTGATAAGGAAATAACAAAACTCATAGACTTCACAAGACACATGCTTCACAAAATTTGGCTTTAACAAATATCAGGTATACCTATCCACCAGGAATCCTGAACAACCA
>CBETPM010000147.1:0-3249 GCA_965538135.1 Candidatus Bathyarchaeota archaeon | reverse complement strand
AATTAAAACATTGCTTGAAGTCGGGCTTTAACTATGTATGTGAAAAAGATGGGTTAGTGTTCCTCCGGAAACGCAAATAAATTACCCCTTTACCGGAAAATTTAGCCCTTCACAACCGCTAATGGCACCATTCTCGCGACTTTTGTTGCTATTCCAACATTGTGGCTAACATCAGCAACCATATCAACATTCTTGTAGGCTGGATCCGCCTCCTCAGCTAAAACCACAGAGCTGGCGGCTCTAACAACAATTCCACGTTGTTCTAAAGCCTTCTTTACGTCGCCGCCCCAGTACCTCTTTTTAGCAGCAGTCCTACTCATCATACGCCCAGCCCCATGGGCAGTTGACCCAAAACTTATCTCCATGGCTTTTTCTGTGCCCACTAGAAGCCATGAACTTGTTCCCATGCTTCCTGGAATAAGCACGGGCTGACCAACAGAACGGTAGTCTGGGGGAATCTCTGGATGTCCGGAGGGAAAGGCTCTGGTGGCGCCTTTTCTATGCACCCAAACTTTCCTTCGTTCACCGTCGACCTTGTGGTTCTCTATCTTTGCAATGTTATGAGCCACATCATACACAAGTTTTAATCCGAATCTTTCCGGGTCTTCTTTGAAGACCTGTTGGAAACTTTGTCTAACCCAGTGCATAATCGTTTGACGGTTGGCAAAGGCATAGTTGACGGCGCATGCCATAGCTTGATAATAATTTTCTGCCTCTTTGCTGTTTCCTGGGGCACACGCAAGTTCACGGTCTGGCAACGCTATCTTGTATTTGCGAACTGCCATTTCCATAACTCGCAGATAGTCCGAACATATCTGATGACCGAAACCTCGGGAACCACAATGAATCATAACGGTAACCTGCCCTTCATGAGTTATTCCAAAAACTTTGGCTGTTTTCTCGTCATAAATACTGTCTACTTTCTGTATTTCCAAGAAGTGATTTCCAGAACCCAAAGTGCCAATTTGCGTGACACCCCTATTTTTAGCTGTTGTAGAAACTTTGTCAGGATCTGCGTTTTTCATGCAACCGCGTTCTTCGCAGTGCGACACGTCTTCTGACCAGCCTAATCCTTGATCTATCACCCACTGAACGCCCTCCATAACAAGTCTGTCCAAATCATGCTCCGTAGTTCGAAAATCTTTGCGACGGCTTCCAAGCCCACATGGAACATTTTTGAATATGGCGTTTGTTAATTCGGCAAGTTTTGGTCTAATGTCCTTTTCAGAAAGATTTGTGGTTACTAATCGAACGCCACAGTTTATGTCATAACCAACTCCTCCAGGGCTGATTACGCCTTCATCAAAATCTGTGGCGGCTACACCGCCTATGGGAAAACCGTAACCTTCATGACCATCGGGCAAGGTTATGGCATGCTTGTAAATTCCAGGTAGATGAGCAACATTTACACATTGTTGGAGCGTTCTATCCGTTTGCATTTTGTCCAACAAGTCTTTATTGGCGAAAACTATGCCTGGAACTCGCATACCTGGTTTGTATTGTGGAATGCGCCATGCGTAATCGTTTAATTTTTCAAGTGGAACTTTGCTACTCATTTTCCCACCTGTTACTTACTGGGAAAGAGGCGAAATATAAAGGATTTTGGCTTTTACACCAAAATAAAACTAGAATGCAAATTCTGGAAAATTTTCAACAAAACTGATAAAACCCTGCAAACTTTCGTTTAGTGTAGTTTTACTTAAAACCGGATGATTCTGAATGTATGGCAGAGCTTTCCGCATAGCCTCATCATTTTCAACTATTCTTCGCCTTATGGCCTCTATACCTCCTCCACTTTCAATTCCTTCTTTCGCAATCTTCGCCCAAAGCTTAATTTGCCGCACATAAGTTTGCAATCTTCCCACAGCATCATAGGCCTTTCCGAAATGGCTGTAACAAAGAACGTCCGGCTTTAAGCCAATGAGTTTATCAAGAGAAGCCAGGGCAATGTCTAAACGAAATGGTGGTGGCGTAGTAGGCACGATAACTTCGATTTCGTTTAGGTAAACGCCTGCAGCATCACCTGGAAAAATTATGCTTGTTAATGGTTCGTAATAACTTAGGTGATGGGATGCGTGCCCTAAAGTTTCCACAACCTTCAATTCTATGCCATCATCTAAGTCGAAGGTTAAGCCATCTGTTGCAGCGATAATCCTTTCTTCGGGGATCGGTTCAGGTTTTCCATACATTTCAGCTATATTTCCAAGAACCCTGAGGGATTGTTGCCAAAGTTTCTCTGGATTAGCTAAATGTGGTGCCCCTCTCTGGTGCACGATGACCTTGGCTTCAGGCAAAAACTTTAGAAGGGTTCCAACACCTCCTCCATGGTCCAGATGGATGTGAGAAACAGCTACGTAGGCTATTTCTTCTGGTTTAATATTTAATTCCTTTAAGCCAGAAAGCACGTTGTGTATTGAAGATGTGGGACCTGTCTCGATGATTGCTGTTTGCTTTCCTTTTAATATGTAGCTGGCAATGAAATTTTTGATTCCAGCAGTTTCCACGTCAATTAGGTATATGTGATTTTCAATTTTTGTTATATTCATTTCGTTCCAAACCGAAGCGTAGATATGAAAAGGCAACGTTAAATGTTTTAAGCATTTCCATAGTCAAATTTTAAGGGCACTTCCTTCATAATCTCGTTTGGGGAATTTATGTTTCTTAGAATAGTTCGGGAGTTAACGCCAGAAGAGGTGGAGGATAGAATCCGACATTTTGAAAGAAGTTTTGGAAGTTTTGAAAAGTTTGAGGAAAAATTTCTTAAACAGAGACTGGACGCTAAACTTGTGGGCATATACTTTGAGTGGGCAGAACTCATAAACAGCTATAAAGGTTACATGGAAGAAGGTACATTAGATTACACAGCTGAAGAAGTTAAAGATTTCAATCCGGAACAAATGGCTTTGCTAACTCCAAAAAGAATTGAATTGCTATATCAAATAGCCGCCTTAAGGGCGGAGTCAATAAGCGATTTAGCTCAAAAAACAAGGCGGAATGTCAAAAACGTTTACCAAGACCTAAAAGTGCTAAGCAAATTCGGCTTTGTCAGATTGAACAAGCGGAAAAGAAGAAGCATCGTTCCAGAAACCTTGGTTAAGGAAATAACCCTTCTAATACGCTAAAACACTAAAGGTAAATGTATTTTAGCGTAAATCAAATATTTCTCATAAGCAGTAAACAAAAAGTGGAGAGAGTATGGTCAATGCTATTATTTTCGGAGCGCCTGGTTCTGGAAAAGGAACCTACGCT
>CBETPM010000146.1:0-3263 GCA_965538135.1 Candidatus Bathyarchaeota archaeon | reverse complement strand
GTCTTGCCGATAGGTTCCAATTATTTTGTTATTTTTGATAGCTTTCAAGGCTTCTTCTAGTCTACTAACAACTTTTTCATATCTTAATCCATAAGGCTCGACGTTTTCAAGCTCCCCCGCCCCTAACCCTAATATCACTCTGCTGTTTGTAATATGTTCCAGAGTGGCATAACTTTGGGCGAGCATGGCTGGATGATGCCTTATCGCTTCTGTAACTGCACTTCCGATTCTTATATTATTGGTTGCAGAAGCAGCCAAAGCTATGGATATAGTGGTTTCAAAAAATGTATGGGGACTATACACAGCCAACGGTCCGACAATCTCAGGCGTCCAAATAGTTTGGGGGAACCATCCCATCAAATGATCTGGAAACCATATAGAATCATAGCCCTTTTCCTCAATACGCTTCGCAACCCTTACTATTCCTTCAATTGGTGGGAAAGTAGGTCCTACAACACCGATCTTTAACATAAATCAATTTCTTATACGCTTCTAATTAAGCGTTTATGAAAATCTTAAAGTAACAAAGTCAATTGCGAGAATCTAAAAGTGACAACAAATGAGAAATATACCAAATTACAAAATTCTTGGAAACAGAGAGTGATTGGAAAATGAATGGGGAAAATATAGACTTTGAAAAGTTCAGAGTGGGGCAAAAGGCTATTTCACCGGGCAGAACAGTTACAGAGGCAGACATAGTGCTTTTCGCAGGCCTTTCAGGAGACTGGACAGAGCTTCATACTAATGCTGAATATATGAAGAACAGCTTATTCGGACAAAGGATAGCACATGGCATGTCAACTCTCAGTATAGCATCTGGACTGGCTTTAAGAGCCAGAGGTTTCCCACCTTTTGAGGTATTGGCCTTCTTAGGTATGGATGCTGTTAAACTGAGTGCTCCAGTTTTTATTGGAGACACAATTCGGGTTGAGGTTGAAGTCCTCGAGGCAAGACCTAGTAAAAGTAGACCAGAGGCGCTAATATTAAGGCTTAAAAACACTGTTAAAAACCAGAAGGATGAAGTTGTCGCAACATGGAACAGTGTTTTAATGGTTAAAGCAGTAAAATAAGAGTTCAACATTTGGTGTTTAAAAATGAAAAACAAATGCATATTATATGGAGAGAAAAATGCAATAGCCTATATAACGTTAAATCGTCCAGAAGTCCTAAACGCCTTAAACAGAAAATTATGGCGTGGAATCTATGAATGCTTAGATAGGGCAGAGAAAAATAGAGTTGTACGGGCTGTAATAATCACAGGAGCTGGTAGAGCATTTTCTGCAGGAGACGACATCAAAGAGGTTGCTAATCTGAAAAATCTGGAAGAAGTAAAAAGTTTCTTTTTAGATTTTGCTGCACCAGCAATCAAAAAAATTGTCGAATCATCAAAACCAGTAATTGCCGCAGTAAATGGACTTGCCTATGGCGGAGGATGCGAAATTGCAATGTTATGTGATCTTGTAGTCGCATCAGAGGATGCAACTTTCGCTATACCCGAGGCATTAATAGGCGCTATTCCGCCCATAGCCACAGCAGTAGGAGCATTTATCATAGGAAAACTTAATCTAAACATGCTAATGTTAACAGGTGAACCGATAACAGCTCAGGAAGCCAAGTTGATAGGAATTGTTAATAAGGTTGTCCCAGCCGAGAAACTAATAATGACAGCTGAAGAACTTGCACGAAAAACAATGCGTGCATCGCCATTATCGGTCAAAACTATAAAGATGCTTGTGAACAGGCAACTTCAACTTGAAAATCTTAAGTATACTGTAAATAATTTGGTGAAAATTGTGCAAACAATGGAGGGAAAGGAAGGGCATAAAGCCTTTCTTGAAAAGAGAATGCCTAGCTGGGTTAAAATCTAAAGTCTAGAAGAGTTCTGTAAACATGGACTTAAGGAAGAGTTCCTAAGAACTTTCTAGGTTTCATTTTTCTTTTCTCTAGAAAATCTTTGCATCGTTCTTTAAACTCCTTAGAAGCCCATACCATGGCTGTAACGTCCCTAGCCACCATCATATTCAACATGGCTAAATCTGTCCAAAATTTTAGACCAGATTTCATAACTCTAAAAGCTTGAGGACTGGCATTGTCTAAGATACGAACAGCTAATTCCCTTGCTTCCTCCTCAACCTTTTCATCACCAACAACTCTATTCACAAGCCCAACTTGATAGGCTTCCTCTGCAGACAAAAGCCTCCCTGTGAACAGCATTTCCCTAGCCCTTTTCTCTCCCACTATCAAAGGCAGTAGTTGGAGACCTAACCCCATAGCTGTGGACCCAACAAGAACCTCTGGTTGTCCCAGTTTAGCAGACTTACCCGCAACCACCAAGTCGCAAGCCATTACAATTTCATGTCCACCAGCAACACAGGCTCCTTTAACTGCAGCTATAACAGGCTTCCCGGTTTCTCTTATTGTTTCAATGATTTTCCAATATGCTTTAAGCCATCTGAGTCCATGTTCGAAGTCACCTTTCATTAATTCCTTCACATCTGCTCCCGCGGAAAACGCTTTTCCAATGCTGGAAATCAGTATAGCCTGAACCGTATCGCTTTTGTCAGCTTCGGTCAAGGCTTCGTAAAATTCGTTTAACATTTTCAGATGTAAAACATTAAATTTCTCAGGATAGTTTAGCTTAATCCATAAAAGTCTTTCGTCTTCAACATCCCTTTCTGTAACAATTCTCTCATACTTCATCCTCTAACACTTCCGAAATAATCAAGCCATCCTCCTCTACTTTGCGGTTTAAACTTAGGGTTCCCGACGTATCCACTCAACACAAGTTTTCTAAGCGTTAAAGGAGGTTTGTATTGCGGCTCCCTAGTTATGCTGTACAAGTATTCGCCTATATGGAGCATCGTATCCAGCCCTATTAAATCCATAAGTTCAAATGGACCCATAGGATGTCTAAATGCAAGTTTTGTCATATCATCTATTGCTTTTAAATCTGCCACACCTGCTTCAAAAAGCCTTATAGCTTCAAACAAGTATGCGGTAATAAAGCGTGTTGTGTAAAACCCAGGGCCATCCTTTGCTTCTATGGGAATTTTCCCAAGCTTTTTGGATAATTCCACTATAAAGTTAAAAGTTTCATCAGAAGTTAGGGTTCCTTTAACAACTTCTATCAATGGCATAACAGGAGCTGGGTTAAACCAGTGCATTCCAACAAATTTTTCTTTACGCTTGACGGCTGTAGCAATTTCTGTTATCATGATGCCGGAGGTGTTAGAGGCAAATACTGTTTTTTCTGGACACTTTTC
>CBETPM010000145.1:0-3315 GCA_965538135.1 Candidatus Bathyarchaeota archaeon | reverse complement strand
CTAGAAAGACAAAACCAAATCAGCATAATAGAAGCTGTCGCAATTATTGTTTCGAACAAAGATAAAATCAAATGGAATGGACCCTATGGTTTAATAGATCTGGCGAAGCGTGAAAAAATTTCCAGGGCACTTGGATTTTTGCTCGATGCAATAAACTATGAAGCTTACAAACCCTTGATCAAAAAAGAAACAATAAGAAGAATAAAGGAAGATGTGGTTGGAAAAACCGATGAAATATTCCCGAGAGATAGCACATCTTTATCAAGATTTCAAGAATTGAGGAATAAGCTATTACATCAAGCTTTACTTTCAGAGAAAGAAAGAGAAGAACTTCGCAGAACCTTATCATTATTCGAGGGCTACAAAAAATTAAGTGAAAAATGGGGTTTTCAAGCAATCTTACCAAGGCATGTTATTCGAAAAGTCTTAGAAGATTTGGGTGTTAAACTTGGAAAGAAGTGAAGCAAGCAAGATAGAAGTAGTTAGCTTAAAGGACTTAGAAAGAATAGAACAGGAAGCAAAGAATTTTCAAATCGACCTCATTTTGATTGGTGGCTACGCAGTAAGAGCTTATACCGATCCAAGAAGTTGGAGGTTCACAAAAGACATCGATTTCATCACGACAAGAAAAGACCTCACAGCTTTAAGAGGTGTTTTTCAGATATTAGGGTATGGCTTTGAGCGAACTGAGTTTGGAGTAAAAGGCAGTAAGAAAATCAATCTTGAATCCATCGAGCTTCACATTTCAGTAGATAAAGTAATAGACTGGAGCACAAACTTAGAGTACAAGCTACCAAAAGATATTTTCACAAAAGCAGTCAAAATGAACATAAAAGCATCTTTTGAAGAAAACAAGGATTTGAAAGTTAGTGTTAAAGTAGCACCGATTGAAGACGTTCTCATAATGAAGTTAATGACTGAAAGAACAAGAGATCATTTTGATGCAATAGCAATAATTCTTGACTCATTCGAAAAACTAAATGTGAAAAGATTCTGGTCAAATTGCAAACAATCGAATCTAAATCAACATACAAGGAAAAGGTTGAATTCTTTTCTAGCAGACATAAAAAAGGGTATAGTAAAGAAACTGTGGAAAGAATTTACCGGAAGAGAATTCATAAGAGAACAAGAAGTCACGCTAAAGGAAAGAATAAACATATTGCTTCAAAAATTTGTCACTTAGATGTAACTTTTTGTTCGTACAAAGACTTGACTTATATCCTTTTGATTTTCTCTTCTAATTTTAATTCCTTGATTGTTTCTTGTATTGCTTTTTCTAGATTCAATTTCTCACAAAGTCTTTCTATAACCCTAGCAGTCAACTCTTCCTTTTCCTTCATCTCTTCTTCTAGGTCTAAAGCGACTTTTACTTCAAGTGGTGTGGCACATCTTCCGCAAAATCGTGAGATAGGATCGTTCTTTTCCTCGCATTTCGGACAAATTTTAAGCTTTAGAACCTCGTTTTCTTTCTCTTCTTTTTTCTTCAAGCCAGCTAGTCTTTTATGGCTTCTAATAGACTCATTACATTCCACAATTTAACCCTAGTGTAAGGTGGCATGTTCGGATCCTGCAAAATCTCATCCAAAATGGATATGGCATTAGAGGCTCTAACAGCCGGAGTATACTCCATCGTCTGCAACGCATCCATGGAATCCTTTGCCGCCCGCCTAATGTTTCTAGGCGTTGTTGTGTCTTCGGAAACTTCGCCAAGCACCATTAAAGCCTTTTTTATACGTTCTTCATACTCGGCAAGCTTTTTCTTTCTAACCAAATCCGCCACCCTCACATGTTTTTGAATAATCAAGTTATTATAGGCTTTTATACTATTCTATTTTTGGGTTTTAAAACTTGCCGCAGGAAAAAACCGAAGAAAAAAACATCCAACGAATGGCAGACCTACTTAGACAAGGCGCAACCCTAACAGACCTAGCATGCCCAGCATGTGCCTCTCCACTTTTCCGCCTGAAAGACGGAAAACTCTGGTGTGTCAAATGTGAAAAGAGAGTAATAGTTGTAAAAGAGGGAGAAGAGCCAACAAAAATAACAAGCATGATGGCTTTAGAAACTTTAGAGGCAACACTTCTCGCAAAAGTGAGGGAAATACAGAACAAAATGCAGAACATGGAAAACACGGATGAGCTTGTGAAACTTAGCAAAACATTGTCAGAACTGCTTGAAAACCTTGAAAAAGTAAGAAAAATGAAAAGAAGCTAGAGATGAAAACCTGAAATGCTAGGGTATTACGAAGGCTTCCCACCAAACCCTCAAAAAATAGCCTATTTCACTTTTTCCATCTCAAACAAAACCCTTCAACAAACATTAGTGCAAACACTATTTGAAATAAACGGAAAAAGCTTTAATTTAAAAGAAGTATCTGATCCTTCCATCCTAAACTGCACAGTCATTTTCGAGTTTGGAATAGCCGAAATAAACACCTTCAACTACCTAGACAAAGAAGAAAAACAAAAAATACTGAAAAATTTAAAGAAAACCCCTTTCCAAATAATGGACTTCTACTGCGCAGTACGCTACTACAAGACTGAAAATGATAAAAAAAGGCCGTTAAAATTTGACTATTACATGATTCGTTTCCTATTTGAAAATAGATTATTGGAAACGCGAATTTTTCATGAGCGGGGACCAGAACACGTGACGCCGGAGGATATTATAGGCTTCGTCATCAACAAAACTAACGAAAAATTTTCTAGAAAAATCGTTAGAATTCTAGAAGAAAACTAGTTACGCTTTATAACACCTTGGAAACCACATCTAAAATAGTTTCAGCAACTTCTATTTTGGACTTATTTCCATCTATTTTAACAAGTTCACCCTTTTCAACAAAAATCATGTACACACCACGAACTTTTCGCTGCGTCTCAAGATTCTCCATAACTGATTTTTTGCGCTTCAACCTCTTAAGCACAATTTCTGGTTCCACATCGATGAAAATGGCTAGGTCTGGTTTTATAGCATGCTTGTTTACCATTTTAATCCATTTTAAATCCAATCCCGCAGCTCCTTGATAAGCTAGGGAAGAGTAAATATAACGGTCTGAAACGACAATTTTTCCTTTGTCAAGAGCGGGAATAATTTCATCCTTTACGTGTTCAAAACGGTCGGCTGCAAAAAGTAAAGCTTCGACGACAACAGAAACTCTTTCTTCACCATGCAAGCAATATTTTTTAATGAAACATCCAATTTTTCCGCAGCTAGGCTCAGCCGTGTAAACCGCGTCAAAGCCCATCTGTCTAAGTTTTCTAACGAGAAGCCTTGCTTGTGTTGTCTTTCCGCATCCATCAAGTCCTTCAATGCAAA
>CBETPM010000144.1:0-3352 GCA_965538135.1 Candidatus Bathyarchaeota archaeon | reverse complement strand
TTGGGTTAGGATTTAAAACTATTCTGGTCCGAAGGTTTTTCTAACCCAAGCCAATGTTTTTTCCATGTCTTCTCTGAAACGTTTAAGTTCTTCCGGGGTTCTTTTTGGCGGTTTAGGTTCTTCTGCGGGTGTTGCGTAGACGTCTAGGAGGTCTCCTTTTGGCTGTTTTTCAATGTGTATGCTTACTTTTAAGCCTATGTTCACTTTTTCTGGGTCAATATTTCGCATAGTCATGGGTAAGCATGTGTTCGTTCCATCTATACGCACCATGGCGCCGACAAGCGGTTGCAGATGCGCCATTGAAGGCCAAGCGATAGCCATAACAGTGTATGAATAAACTTCACCTTTCTTTGGAAGCTCAATCCAAACGGTTTCTTGAAGCCTACACTTTGGGTTATAGCAATGAGCACGTGGTGGACAATAGACAAGCCCGCATTTTGGACACTTTGTTCCGTAAAGTTTGCCCTCCAAAAGTCCCATGAAGAATTTGGAAACTTTGCCGTAGCTGTGATGGTAAAAGTTTGCATGCGGCCTATGCACAATCATGAACTGTTCAGGCTTCAAATCATTAAGCGTAGGCCCATCATTCATCTCCACAATTTTCCAGCCTACAGGTCGCCAGTCGCCTTTGCGTTCCCAATTTTTCCAGTAATCTTCATCAATCTTTTGTTCCTTCAAAACTTTTTCAGGTCCAGGCTGCTTCATAATTTAAACCTCCAAAACTATGGCGCCTGCTTGACAACCAGTGCCGCCATGACCATGCACGAAGCCTCTCTTTGGTTTGCTCAATTGTCTTCCAGGTGCGCCCCATTTCTTACCTATTTGATTGCTTAATTGCCAATAGACATCAACAACTTGAGCGATTGATGTTGAACCAACAGCGTGTCCTTGAGCTGTTAAAGCCCCGCTGAGTTGACATGGAAGTTCGCCGTCTGGAGCGATTACTCCTTCCCGCAATAGTTTCTTTCCTTCTCCTCTTTTGCAGAAGTCGAAGTCTTCGAGGGCCGCCAAGACTACGCCAGCGTAGGGGTCGAAGATTTCAACGAGGCTTATTTCTTTTCTTGGTTGCTTGATTCCAGCATCCTTGTAAGCCATTCTTGCAGCTACACGAAGGGAGCCAAAGTTTGTTAAATCTGGGTAAGGCGACATTGGACGTGGAATTTCTTTTGGCCATATTTTCTCGTCTTCTGGATACAATCCTTTCCACGCTGGGTTATCTGGACGGTCTCCAGGTCGCATGGTGTCTGTTCCAAAACCAACACCAGTTATCCAAACTGGATTGTCAGTTAATTTCTTTGTCATCTCTTCATTTGCTAGAAGCAAAGCTGAAGCCCCCTCACTTGTCATGGCACATTCAAGCAGCCTGTATGGCCAAGAAATTAATCGGGATTTGTAGACATCTTCCACTGTGATTTTGCTGAAGCCATGTTGTGCTGGCCATTGAGCGTAGGGGTTGTCAAGTGAGTTGTTGTGACACAGAACGGCGACTTCAGCCAAATCTTCTTCTGTTTCTCCATAAACATGCATTCGCCGAGTTTCAAGTGTAGCATAAAAAGCATTGTATGTGAAGCCTGAAACGAAGTCCCAATCTGTATCACCTGCAACAGCTATTGCCTCGTTGACTTTTTGTATGTGGAGCTCGTTCATTTTTTCCCATCCAACAACAAGAACCACCGGAAACATGCCCGAGCGAATCCATAGGGCTGCATTTATCACTGCGTCAATGGGGGTTGCCCCGCCAGATTCAACACGGAAGGCAGGTACTCCACTTAATCCTAAGTAATCGTGGATTATCCAATGCATACATTGTTGCTGTTCCAGTATGTCGCTAAAATAGGAGTAGCAGCACGCATATCCCTTCTTTATGAAGTCTCCAATTTCAAGGTCTGGCACATCATCCAATATCATTCTAACTGCTTCTGCGCACATCTCTTCCTGCAGCGTATGCCTTGGATTATCAAATCTTGATATGCTTCCTGCGACTATTCCAACTTTTCTCGACAAGTTTTTCACCTCATTTATGAAGGATAGCTATTAAGCTAGGTGACTATAAGATTTTTGTGGAAAAATAAGCCAAAAATTATGTAGAATCTTAAGAATCTTTTTATAACATCTTCCACCAATTTCAATGCATGCAAATACTAAACTTAGCCACCGCTTTACCAAAAAATGAGTATTCAACAGAAAAGCTTTTAGAAGAGTTTCCATGTCGCCTTCCCGAAGGCGTCAGACAAAACGTGCTTAACTTGGGAGTTCTAAAGCGCTATCTCATCAAAAACACCGATTCAGAAACTGAATTGGTTGACCTTTGCATGGAAGCCTGCCAGAAAGCCACCCAAAAGGTTGGTGTACCAATTAAAAAATTTGGGTTTTTTATTGCAGCTTATGATGTAAATCCTTTCCTAAGCCCAGGTCTTAGCCAGCTTTTGATTCGCCATATTGGTTTCAACTCTTACATTAGACATGTTAACGTTCAAGGAATCGCCAGCACAGCCTTTCCAAAAGCATTAGAAATTGCAGAAAACTATCTCGCTGCCCACCCTAAAGATTATGTGTTAATATGTGTCTCTGGAGTAAGCTCCTACTGGTTTCAAAACCAGATTCGCGGCATTAAAGATTCTATGGAAATTAGTCAAATACGCCAAATAAAAGATAAAGCCAAACAGCGAATGGAACTGCAAAAATGGATTGCGGTTATGGAATATTTCCTTTTCGGAGACGGTGTAGCCGCCGCAGTTGTAGCAAACGGTGATGAAGGTTTAGCTTTCAAGAAAAATGTTGAAGTTACAAACTATGGTAAAAGGGATTATTTGGCAGGATACGCTAGAATTTCCGCATTAAACGAACCTTTCAAGTTTAGCTTTCACTCATATTTAGACAAAGAAATCCCCAAACTTGGAATCAAATACACCAGTCTAGCCCTCAAGAAACTGCTTAGAAAAAATGTGAAAGAAACCGTTAAAACCGCAAGGAAATTGGCAATCCACACAGGCAGCGAAAAAATCTTAAAAGCCATGGCAGAGCACCATGGAATCGAACATGAAAAACTGAAGGAATCCCACGAAGTGCTTAGAGAATATGGCAATCTCGCCGGCGCAAGTTTACCATTCATCCTCGAAAAAATAATTTCAAATGGCAAATTCTCACGAGGCAACATCATTTTGATGTTGGGTTATGGATGGGGATTTTCAGCCACAGCCTCACTATTAGAATTTAAGTGAAAATCCGCCACCTTGCTTCAGAGTTTTTATGTCTTTGGACCGATAAGAAAATATCCTTTTAGGCTTTATACCATAAGTAAGTTTAAACTAAACCATGTTAACAGGAGGACAAATCCCGACAATGTTTGATA
>CBETPM010000143.1:0-3354 GCA_965538135.1 Candidatus Bathyarchaeota archaeon | reverse complement strand
TTCCCTTTTCTTTAAATCAACTTGTAAAAAAGAATTAAAAGAGGAGTGTTAGGTATTTTTGTCTACTGCTAATAGAAAATTGAAACAAGTCGAGTTGAAGTTAGTTGCTGAGCTAATGAAGAATAGTCGCAGTAGTGATAGAGAACTAGCTAGGAAACTTGGGATTTCTCAACCAACTGTTACAAGATTGAGAAACAAACTTGAAAAAGAAGGTGTAATAAAGGAATATACTATGATACCCGACTTTAGTAAGCTTGGATATGAAATTATGGCAATAAATCTTGTACTTTCTAAACCATTGAACAAAGAACAGGTCGAAAAAGCAAGGAAAATTCTCTTAGGAGACGAGAAAAGAAAGAACTTTGAATTTATTATGGTAGAGAGAGGCCTAGGCTCAGGATATGATGGAGTAGATATTTCTTTACATAAAGACCTTTCTTCCTTTCAAGAATATTTAAGATGGCTCAGAAAATTAGACTTCTTAGAAGTGGAGAAAATACAATTCCTACTTATAGATTTGAAAGAGAAAACAAAATATCGTCCTTTGACTTTTTCGGCAATAGCTAAACAAATAGAGCAACAAGCAGAAGAATATAAATAATTAAACTTGACTTAAAATGAGGAAACGGAAAATCGTGTCTTCATAGTCTTTAAGTAATAGAATTTACATTTGTTAATGAGTTAGCATCGCGTTGGAGGTGTATAAAGCTCGAAAATATTTTAGTTGCTTCTGCGTGGCCATACGTAAATTATATGCCGCATTTGGGCACGTTAATTCAAGTATTGTCCACAGATGTTGTTGCCAGATATTATAGACTGAAGGGCGAAGACGTTGTAATGGTAAGTGGTTCAGACGAGCATGGAACACCCACGGAAGTTGAAGCAGTAAAAGCTGGAATTTCGCCAAAACAGTTAACAGACAAAAACCACGCAAAAATAGTTGAACTATTCAAAAAGTGGGGAGTTTCCTATGACAATTACACACGGACAGAAAACCCCATTCATAAAGAGTTTGTTCAAAAGCATCTTATGAGGATTTATGAAAACGGATACATCTTCACAAAAGAAACAGAAATGCTCTATTGCGAAAAATGCAGACGTTTCCTACCAGACAGATTTGTAGAAGGGAAATGTCCCTACTGCGGATACCAACCAGCAAGGGGAGACCAATGCGACTCTTGCGGAAGACTGTTAGAACCAACATTCCTCCTAGAACCCTATTGTGTCATATGCCAAAGCAGGCCAATCATAAAAAAGACGAAACACTGGTATCTTGACCTATCCCAATTCGCAAAAGAACTTGAAGACTACATAAAGAATAATAAGCAGTTGCCAGCTAACGCTAGAAACTTCAGCCTAAACTGGATAAAAGAAGGATTAAAACCCAGAGCCATAACAAGAGATGTTAAATGGGGAATTCCAGCACCTTTCCCAGAAGCAGAGGATAAGACAATTTACGTTTGGGTTGAAGCGGTTTTAGGTTATGTTTCAGCCACCATAGAACATTTCAGAAACTGCGGCAAACCAGAAAAGTGGAAAGAATTCTGGTTTAACAAAGAGGCAAAAACCATATTTTTCATTGGAAAAGACAACATACCATTCCACACAATAATCTTTCCCGCACTATTATTAGCTTCTAGAGAAGGCTATGTTCTGCCCTGGAATGTTTCTGCCACAGAATTCCTCCAATTCAAAGGTGAAAAAGCCTCCAAAAGTCTAAAGAGAGGCATATGGATAGATGAAGCATTAGCGCTTTTCCCACCAGATTGTTGGCGCTACTTCCTAATGGCAACAAGACCGGAAACAAAAGACACAAACTTTTCGTGGGAACTCTTAATCGAAAAAATCAACGCAGACCTCAACGACAGCTTCGGCAACTTCATCCACAGAACACTAACATTCATAAACACCCAATTCCACGGTTCAATTCCAAAACCTGAAGCACTAGACGAAGACGACCAAAAAATTTTGAACACTCTAAAAGAGAAAGTGGAAACAATAGCCCAAAAAATCGAGGAATGCCACCTACAAGCAGCCGCTAATGACGTGATAAGCATAAGCCGCCTAGGAAACCAGTACTTAAACGAAAAAGAACCATGGAAGCTAATAAAAGAAAACAAAAGCAAAGCTGCAAGCATCCTCTACGTAACAGCTCAAATTGTAAAAGCCCTAGCAATAGTTTCAGCGCCTTTTATACCATTCACCGCAGAAGAAATCTGGAAAGCTCTAAACCTGCCCCAAAGCGTTCACAAGCAACGCTGGAATGAAGCCCTAAAACCATTACCGCCAAATCATAAAATCTCCAAGGCTAAACCACTATTTCAAAAAATAGAGAAAAGCGAAGATGAGCTGGACAAAATGCTAGAGAAAGCCAGAGAAAAACTAGCAAAAAATGATTAAGGGCAAGGCTGTAAATTTTGCAGTTAAAAGTAGACCTCCATGTTCACACATGCTATTCCTACGATTCCACCACCTCCCCTAAAGAACTTGTTTTCTATGCCAGAAAACGTGGATTAGACGGTGTTGCCATCACAGACCATGACACAATTGAAGGAGCGTTGAAAATTGCAGAAGAAACAGATTTTCTAATTATTCCTGGAATAGAAGTTTCAAGTTCTAAAGGGCATATTTTAGGACTTAATGTGCATACGCTGATTCCACCAAAGCTAAGCATAGAAGAGACAATAGAAAGGATTCATGATGCAGGCGGCATAGCAGTGGCTTGCCACCTTAAAGCCCTTTTTAAAGAAAGTTTAGGCAAACACGTAAGCTCCAAATTTGACGCAGTTGAAGTGATAAACTCTTCGGCTTTTCCTTTTAACCACTCTGTTAAGCATAGCCGCGAACTTGCCTTAAATCTTAACATCCCGCAAATAGGTGGAAGCGACGCTCACTACGCTCCAGAAATAGGCTATGCTTACACGCTTATAGATGGTGAACCACAAATTGATAAGATAATTAAGGCTATAAGCAAAGGATTGTGTAAACCCTTCGGCAAGCCTATCCCATTCAAATATCGGTTAAAAAGACAATTTTTGAAGTTGAAAAAACGTTTTTAGGGTTTGAAGAAGGAAAAAGCCAGAATTTAATGAAAGTTTTCCATCTGGTAAAGGTTTAAGTCTATATTTAATGGTTTTTCCGGCTCAGCATGAGGCTCTAAATTGTAAAGTTGCGGCGCAATTGTTCCAAATCCGCTTAAAAGGTGAGGCGAATTTACTCCAGTCATAACCAACGTTACTTTCAATTTGCCGTTTAATTCTGGATTAATTCTTGCACCCCATATTACCAGCGCATTGTCATCCATCATTTCAGTTACGATTTCGCCAACACGGTTCGCTTCTTCAATGGTCATTT
>CBETPM010000142.1:0-3361 GCA_965538135.1 Candidatus Bathyarchaeota archaeon | reverse complement strand
GCAAACTCTCCGAGATAATGTCCGATCATTTCCGGCTTTATTTCAACGGGCACAAACTCTTTTCCGTTATGAACGAGAATAGTAAGACCAATCATCTCGGGAAGTATAATCATGTCCCTAACGTGAGTTTTCACAACTTTGCCTTTACCTTTTCTCATAGCTTCCTTTGCTTTTCTTATCTTCTCAAGAAATATCCTCTGTTCGGGCGTCAAGCCGCGATGAAGGCTCCGCCTCTGCCTTGAAGGAAGTAAATTGATAAATTCATCCATAGACATACTTTGCAGTTGGTCAAGCTTGTATCCGCGGTACATGAATTCTCGGGGCATTTTACCTCAACTGTACTAAATTACGTTAAACGCTATAAACTTAACTGGTTCGTCTCTTCTTTTTCTTTCCAGTACCTCTAGCTGCAATTAACCCAACTTTCTGTCCTGGTGGAGCGCCATGCGAAACAGTTGTACCCTTTCGAGCGCTTTTTTTGCTGCTTCCATATGGGTGTACAGCCGCAATCATAGCTCGCCCACGTGTTCTAGGATACTTGTGTCCCTTTGCTTTCATTAGGTGGAATTTTGCTCCAGCTTTCAAAAAGGGTTTCTCTGTTCTTCCAGCTCCGGAAACAATGCCAATTGTTGCTCTACAGTGATCGTTTACGTATTTTGTGGCTCCAGATGGAAGCTTAATTATTGTTCCCTGGTCTGTGTGCGTTACAACCGTAGCATATGCTCCTGAAGATTTTGCAAGTTTTCCGCCATCGTTAGGCTTCAGTTCTATGTTGCATATCATGGTGCCTTCTGGGATTTTTCCTATTGGCAATATGTTGCCTACTCCAATCGGCGCTTTTCCACCCAGCTGTATCTGTTGACCTAAGTAGACTCCTTCTGGCACTATGGTGTAGAATGATTCACCATTTTCAAAACGTATCAAAGCTAGTGGGGCACCCCTTCCTGGGTCATGTGCAAATTCTTCGATGACCCCTTTTATTGCTGTTGCAAAATATTCGTTGGGCGTCATGTTTAGTGGATATTGTGCAGGGGCTACTCTCTTGTGAGTAGAGGCTTTGAATTGGGAACCTCCACGCCCACGCCTTTGAACACGAATTCTCTTTCCCATAACCCATTCACTCTCATATCAATTATTAAAGAATCCCAAGTTTTATGGCTACATCTGCCGCTTTGTATTCTGGATGAAGCTTGACAAATGCTTTCTTCTCTCCCTGAGGTGTAATCAAAAGGTTCACTTTTTCAACCTTCACCTCATAAAGTTGTTCAACCGCTCGTTTCACATCGCTTTTGCTTGCTTTAAGATTAACCACAAAAACCAGCTTGTTTTCCTTTTCAACCATAAGGCTTGCGGATTCCGTCATCAAAGGATAGAGGATAACTTCATAAGGGTCCATTATGCCACATCACCTTTACCATAAATCTCATTCAGTTTTTCAATAGCCTTACTCGTCCATATGGTAAGCCTTCCTGGATGTGTTCCAGGTGCAAGCATCTCAACATTTAAGCTCTTTACGTCCGCAACATCAACTCCAGGAATATTTTTTGCAGTTTTCAATATCCTATTATCCCCGGAAACTACAATAAGCGGTCCTATGGCTTGTTTTATTTTTCTGCCTCGCTGCTTACCTTTTCCGGCACGAATTTTCCTGCTTTCCCTTACACGATAAATATCCGCAAGAACACCGAGCCGTATTAAAGCCTCTTCAACCTCCTTAGTCTTCTTCAACCTTTCTAAATCATCCGTAACTACTAAGGGGATCTGAGGGGCGTCCTCAATAGAATGCCCTCGCGAAGCAACAACCTCTTTAGAAGCTGTGGCTGCAATTGCCGAAAATAAGGCAAGACGTTTCTCTTTTTTTGGTATACGCCTCACAATTTTCTTTTCCGATGTTGGTGGATGTGCTACTCTTCCACCCACTGTTCCC
Organism: Candidatus Bathyarchaeota archaeon; assembly: GCA_965538135.1. Taxonomy (GTDB): domain Archaea; phylum Thermoproteota; class Bathyarchaeia; order Bathyarchaeales; family Bathycorpusculaceae; genus PIXZ01. The sequence goes on along the minus strand of CBETPM010000142.1, from coordinate 1,434 downwards.
GGCGCTAAGGCTCCTCTTTCTCCGGGTCCCTTTATGCGGGGAATTCTAGCTATGCCTAAGCCTACGCCTCGGGATTCTGCGGATGTTCTTTTCCCAGCCATGGGGTCTCTGCCCTGGGGTTGTCTTCGATTTGATTGGATTACTAGAACTGCACGTTTTATGACGTCTGGTCTGATAGGTGTCTCGAAGATTGGCGGCAGTTTCGTTTTTCCCACGGGCTTTCCTTCAAGATTGAAGATTTTTACCGTTTTAGCCATCTTGTTTCACCTCTACTTCCCCTGCGGCGATTCCAAGGAGACATAGGTTATTTGCGGCGGTTCTTCTGCCACATGTTTTGGTGAACGTGCAGGATAGCGCAGTCGTATTGGACGCTTTTCTGTACCTGGAATACTTCCTTCTATAAGCATGTAGGTTCCGCGGATTATCCCATACCTTATAAAGCCGCCTTTTGGCGTAATTTCTTTTCCATCGGTTCCAATTTTTAATATGCGCTTGTTGTACTCGGTTCTTTGATGGAAGCCCATTTGTCCGGCTCTTGGCACGCTGTACATGACACGGGTAGGCTTCCACGGGCCTAGGGTGGCTACTCCTCTTTTTGTTTTTCTTCCCTTATGTTGGAGGATTGTTATGCCCCAGCGTTTTACTGGTCCTTGGAAGCCTTTTCCTGTTGACACGGCTATTATGTCTATATACTGGCCTTCTTTGAATACTTCTGCTGGCGTTACAGTTTTTCCTAGAAGATTTTTTGCATATTCATATTGTTGTTGGATTGTCCCGCCGCCTATTTCTATTTCTGCCACTTCTGGCTTTTTCTTCGGTATGCTTGCTTTTTTGGGCTGGGTTATGGCGATAACGCGGATTTTGGCTATTTTTTCTAGGTTTTCTTCAATTTTTTTCAAGTTTTCTTCTATGTTGAAGTTTTCTGGGATTGTAAAAACTCTTTCAAGTTCTTCTGGCGGGTCTTTCATCCAAGCTTCTGTTAATGTTCGAAAGCCATAAGGAGTTTTTGTGTAGACTCTGATGGCGCATACAAGTATGGGTGGCGTTTCCAGAACAGTCGCTGGGCGGATTATTTCTTTCCCGTAGTTTGGTGAACGTTTTCTATCTTCTATAGCGAAAACATGGGTCATGCCAGCTTTATACCCTATAAAGCCTAAGAGTCGCGGTGTGTCTGCTTCTATTTCTGGCCAATAACGTATTCTAGCAAGTAAACGTTTAGCACGTTTCCTAGGTGAATATGCAAGGGAACCATGTTTTGGTGCATGCTTTTTTCTATGGCCCATTGTTTGCCCGCTTCGCGTCTTTTAGGAATGAAAACATTGAGTTATAAACGTTACCGTTCAAATCAATGTGTAGGGTTGCTGACAATAAAAGAGATGGGATATTCTTTCGTTTAAATAGCAATAGTTCGCGTCTATTTTGGTAGAAAACCGA
>CBETPM010000141.1:0-3386 GCA_965538135.1 Candidatus Bathyarchaeota archaeon | reverse complement strand
TTATTTTAATTTATTAGCTTAACCTCTTCGTTAAAGTTTTTTCATGCAGTTTTACTGCCGCAAAAGCGAATGTTACCGCAAAGATTACAACCATAACAAAGTCTAATGCCAATGGATAATAACCCTTTTCCAATATGAACTGCCTTACCATGTCCGTGAAATATGTTAAGGGTGAGATGGAAGCTATTATTCTTCCCCATTGTGGCAATTGTTCGATTGATATGAAGACACCGCTTATGAATACTAGTGGGAATTTTACTAAGGATGATAGCATCATAGATGTAGCTGGAATGTCAGTTGGCGGATAAGCTGATAGGAGAACGCTTAAGGCTGAGAAGCATAGATTTGCGATAACCAGACTGAAAAGCAGAGCTACGAAATTCAACAGTTCTATGTTAAATGTTAAGACGAACATAAGCGGAATTACGGATATGATAAGTCCAAAAAGAAAAGAAGATAGCATATCACCCAAAATAATTGTCCAAAAAGCAAGAGGACAGCACAAGAGCCTCTCAAGGGTTTTTGAGCGTGTTTCCCAAGGCGCAATGGAAGGCCCCACAGATGTGGCGGTGAAAAACGTTGTCATCCCGATTAGGCCAGGTAAAACTTCTCTTAAAGCTATGTTTCTTCCTATAACATAAGCCAAAGCCAAAAACAGTGGAAACACTAACCCGAAAATTATAACTGGTCCTTTTGAATAGTAAATTTTTATGTTCTTTTTTGCTATAACGAGAGAACGCGTAAATTGTTCTTTAAAATGGTTCATTTTAGAGAAAACTCCTTTTCTTTTACGAGTTTTATGAATACGTCTTCCAGCGAGGGCATAATTGTGTTTAAACTTAGAATACGTGTACCGTTGTTTTTAGCAAAATCCACTAGAAATTCAATTATTGCTGATGGGTTGGCGGTGTAAATGCGCAATTTATTTCCTGCAAATGAAGCCTTAGTAACGTTTGGGTTCTCTGGAAGCCTTTGTATGTTTACTGGTTTATCAAATAATACTTCAATGTATTGGAGTTCCATGCTTCGCGCTCTTAAGTTTTCCGGCGTGTCTATGGCTGCTATTTTTCCATGGTTTATTATTGCTATTCTGTGGCATAGCTGGTTTGCCTCTTCCATGTTGTGGGTTGAAAGGAAAATTGTCTTTCCCGCTTTGTTGTATTGTGTTACTTTTTCTCTTAGAAGTCTTGCATTTTCAACATCGAGCCCCGAGGTTGGCTCGTCGAGGAAAAGCACTTCGGGATCGTTGACTAAAGCCATGCATAATAGGAGTTTTTGCTTCATTCCTTTTGAGAATGCTCTAACAAGTTTATCCTTAACTTTGTATAATCCAAATTCCTTCAAGAGTTTAATGGCGTTTTCCTGGAGTTTTTGCTTTGGAACGCCGTAAAGTTTGCCTATTAGGGTTAGGTTTTCCCATGCAGAAAGGTCTACGTAAGCGTTTGAGACTTCTGGAACAACTCCGCTGCATTGCTTGGCTTCAAGAGGGCTCCTCAAAATGTCATAGCCGGCTACCGATGCTCTTCCTTCATCAGGCTTTAAGAGTCCGGTTAAGATTCGGATTGTTGTTGTCTTTCCCGCGCCGTTTGGACCTAAAAAACCGAAAATTTCGCCCTTTTTAACTTCAAAGCTTATGTGGTCAACTGCCGTTACATCATAATAACGCTTAGTTAAGTTTTGAACTTCTATTCCAACTTCCATGGTTTCAACTTCTAATGAGGCCCTTGTATGCCTAACAGCACTAGATGCCCTTTGCTTCTTATTCTCCTCAAGCGCGTTTAAATTTATTATTTTCATGTTCTCGCCTCTTCGTCTAAGGTTTCAAAATTTTCATGGTAAAACTTTGCTAAATCTTCGAATAACGTTTTTCTCTTAACAATGGATTCAAGTCCCATTTTCAGGGCTTCAACCCCCTTTTCTGTTAGGTTGTAGATTCTTCTGTCTGGGCTGCCTTCGACTTTTTCCCATTTGGATTTTAGCAGCCCTCTTTCTTCCATTCTTCTTAGGATCGTGTATATTGAGCCTGTTTCTAGTTTGTGGCATCCACAGCTTCTTTTTTCAATTTCTCCGAGGAGTTGGTAGCCGTGCATTGGCTTTTCATATAGCACTCTCATTATCAAGAATTGTATCCATCCGCGTTCTGGATAGTTGTGCCAACATCCGCAGTTATGTGATTTGCACATAGCATCGATTATATAACAGTGTTATGTATATAACTGTTATGCGGTAGACTTTGTAACAGTAGATTTAAATTCTTGAATATATCTTTATCTTAAACAGTGATGTTGTTATGAGCGAGAGCCAAACCGTTAAAAAAGAAAAAGATGAATGCAAACATTAGTTGAAAGCTCAAGAGTTAACACATGACAAGTCTCACGTAAAACTTGTTTGTGTTAAATGTGGCAAAACAAAGGAAATAGAACTTTTTCCTTAATGATTTTTAAACTATGCTTAAATGTATTTCAGATATTAAAAAGGGAGTGATGCAGTTAAAATGAGCGAAGGTAAGGGCGTAGTCAAAATCAGAAGTTGGAATGAATTTAAGCGCCTAGCAGAGACGCTTAAGCCCAACGCAATTGTCTACAACATCGAACAAGACGGCTTATCGTCAAAAAGGGAACTTACAAACTTGAGGCTTATACTGCCAGCCGGAGAAGCCTACTATGTTTTCATAGACACTGCGAGAGGCGAAAACCTAAAGGGGACAAATATTCCCTTTCGGAAGGATACTAATGGAAACCGTTACTTAGAAGAGGAGGACGTCATAAAATTTTTGAAAAGCCAATTTAAATGGAACAACCTGACTCTATGCTCCTACTGGACAATTTAACGCTTCTTCTTGGGAAATATCTTCTTGTATACAAGCTAAACTTAACTAAAGAGAGCATTAAAGATAACGGTTCCCCCCCCCCACCGTAGAATGATGACCACAAGGTCTGTGGAGAAGCCCTACGCAAAGTTTTCTCGTGAAGGCATCCGCATTAGGGGAAAAGAGGGTAGAGGTTGTTGAGAAGTGACGGCTCTTATGGTATTCATCCTTCCATGAATAGCCTCCTCCTCGCCCAGAGGGCTACATTAACTAAGCTTATCATAACTGGCACCTCGATCAATGGTCCTATCACCGCAGCGAACGCTTCTTGGGAGGCCAGACCAAATATAGAAACTGTAACAGCTATGGCTAACTCGAAGTTGTTGCTGGCTGCTGTGAAGGCAAGCGAGGTGGTCCTCTCATAGCCAAGTTTGAAATAGTAACTCAACATAAAGGATGCAAGGAACATGATGATGAAATACGCCAATAAGGGGGTTGCTACTCTTGCAACATCAAGGAGTAGGCTGACAATGTATTCACCTTTGAGGGAAAACATGACTACAATGGTGAATAGGGG
>CBETPM010000140.1:0-3391 GCA_965538135.1 Candidatus Bathyarchaeota archaeon | reverse complement strand
ACCTCAGACAAGAGAGCATCTGGCGGCTGCTGAAATTATTGGAATTAAGAATGTTGTTATTGTGCAAAATAAAATTGATATTGTTGATGAGAAGAGGGCTCGCGAAAGCTATAAGGAAATAAAAAATTTTGTTAAGGGTACAATTGCAGAAAACGCGCCTATTATCCCGGTTTCTGCACAACACAAAGTGAATATTGATACGGTTATCCAAGCTATTGAAGAGTTTATACCAACACCTAAAAGAGATGAAACAAAACCGCCTTTAATGTATGTTATCCGCTCCTTTGACATAAACAAGCCTGGGACTCCCATAGAAAAATTAGAGGGAGGGGTCATAGGAGGTACAATAATTCAAGGAAAATTCAAGGTGGGTGATGAAATAGAAATTCGCCCCGGAATTACCATGCAGAAAGAGGGAAAAACTGTTCACGAGTCTCTTTTCAGCGAAATAGTTAGTTTACATGCCGGCGGCAAAAGTGTGAAAGAGGCTCATTGCGGCGGACTAGTGGGTGTGGGCACCCTTTTAGACCCTTCATTTTCTAAGGCTGATGGTTTGACAGGTAATATCGTTGGAAAATCTGGGATGATGCCTCCAACCCTTTCCGAGTTAACCCTAGAAGTTAGTGTTCTTGAGCATGTTGTGGGGACAAAGGAGCTTATGAAAACAGAGAAGATAAACATGAATGAGACTTTGCTTTTACATGTGGGAGCAGCGATAACAGTTGGCAAAGTTATTTCAGTTAAGGATAATGTGGCAACAGTTAGTCTTTCGCGTCCAGTTTGTGCCCCGGCAGAGTCAAGAGTGGCAATAAGCAGAAAAATAACTGGCAGATGGCGACTTATAGGATACGGAATGATCCGTTAATATGACAACAAAGGTTCAACCTAAAAAAGAGAAAACAAAAGTAATTTTAGATTCCAACGCCTTTTTTGTGCCATTCCAGTTTAAAATCGACATTTTTGAAGAATTAAAAAACTTGTTATCCACAAATTTTGAGCCTATCTTGCTTTCCCCTGTGCGTAGAGAACTTGAAAAACTTGCAGAAAAAGGCTCGTCGCAAATGCGGAAAATAGCTTCTTACGCTTTAAAATCAAGTGAAAAGTGCACATATGTTCGGTTAAATAATAATTATGCGGGCTCTCCAGACGATGCCATATTAAAGATTGCTAAAGAATGGAAAAGCCCAGTTTTTACCAATGACAGAAACCTTAGAAAGAGGTTAAGAAATATAAATGTGCCAGTTATTTATGTGAGGCAAAAGTCACGGTTAGAAATTGACGGGAGGCTATAACTCTTGTTTAAACTAATAACATTAGAAGACACAATTCGCATACCACCCGAAACTTTCGGAAAACCCCTAGAAACTGTAGGGCATCAGCAGGTTAGAACAAAATATGAAGGAATAGTAAACGAAGAACTAGGCTACATAGTAGCCGTAACAAATGTAAAAGTAAGCCCTGTTGGAAAAATAATCCCCGGAGACGGAGCAACCTACCACAAGGTAACTTTTTCTGTTCTCACATTTTATCCTAAAATCCAAGAAATTGTGGAAGGTGAAGTTGTGGAAATCGCTGATTTTGGAGCCTTCGTACGTATAGGCCCAGTAGACGCTTTACTGCATGTTTCCCAACTCATGGACGACTTCATTTCCTACGACGAAAAACAAGGCGTATTACTGGGCAAAGAAACTAAAAGAAAACTTACAAACGGAGACCATGTTCGAGTTCGCATAACAGCCGTTTCCCTCGGCAAGGCTGGAAGCACAGGAAAAATAGGGGTAACGGCTAGACAAGCCTTCTTTGGAAAGCTGGAATGGATTGAAGAGGAAGTTAAAAAGATAAAGGAAGAAAAACCAACTAAAAAAGAGGAAGCAAAAGAAGAGTGATGGAATGCCCTACAAAGCGTGTACAAACTGCAACTTTATAACTAAAGAAAACATTTGTCCAAAATGCAAATCATCATCGCTAAGCGACGACTTCGGCGGCTTAGTAATAATTTTCGACCCCGAAAATTCAGCCATAGCAAAAGCCATGAACATAAAAGAAAAGGGAACCTACGCACTAAAGGTCAGATAAATTGACAATAAAATATGTTCTTACACCACAGCTACGACTAGAGCTAAAAAAGCCACTAGGCGAGCTAATCAAAGGTTCTTTTGAAGATACAATGAAAACACTAAAAAAGTTAATAGAAAAGGAGAAACCACCTACCCTAATTTCTGTTGGCGACATAGTTTCAAAAAACCTAACAGAAAACAACTTTTCGCCAAAACTCTTAATAATGGACAATAAGGTTATGCGAAAAGATATTGAACCATTTCCATTAAAAACAAAGAAAACCCTTTACACCGAAAACCCTCCCGGAACAATAACAAACGAAGCAGAAGCAATAATTCAAAAAGCATTGGAAAGAGATGAGCAAACCAAAATAGTTGTAGACGGAGAAGAAGATTTACTGGCTCTTATAGCAATCCTCTATGCACCGGAAAACTCTATTGTTGTTTACGGTCAACCCCGCGAAGGAATGGTAGTGGTCAAAGTAACTCAAAAGAAAAAGGAAGAAATTGCCACAATTCTGAAAACTATGGAAAGTTTTCGAAAAACTAAATAGTAAGAGACACCTTTCAATTTTGCCACAACAGTGAACCCTATGAAAATAAAAATAGTTTCAGAAAAGAAGAACCCGCTGTTAAAAAGAAGCGAAGTACATTTTCAAGTAGAGCATAGCCAAACAGGCAGCACACCATCAAGAACAGAAGTTAGAAAGGCAGTCGCAAACGCCCTAAAAAAGGATGAGAACCTCGTCTTTGTTAAAAAGTTGCAAACCAAAACTGGAAGCGTTATTGCTGTTGGTCTTGCAAATGCTTATGATTCGCTGGAACAGGCAAAACTTATAGAACCCGACTACATCATTAAAAGAAACATGCCACCAGAAAAGCTGCCTGAAAAAGAAACTGAAAAGGAGAAGAAAGAAGAAAATGTCTGAAGAAGAAAAAGTTATTGAAGAACAGAAGAAAACAGAAAAAGTTGAGAGAAAAAAGAAAGAAGAAAAAGGTGTTTTTAAACTGTATAAAATAGAAGGAGACAAAATAACAAGATTACGCCCCACATGCGAACGTTGTGGACCAGGATATTTCATGGCTGATCATGGGGATAGATATTCTTGTGGACATTGCGGCTTTACAAGATACAAGCAAAGTGAAAAATAAACATCTTTAAATTACGCGTTAAAGATATTCTAAATGATTTAATATGTTTAGAGTTAACGTTTCAATTCTCAATGTGTCTGCAGAAAGATTTTGGGAAATTAGTAAGCCTATTCCGCCGATCCAAATAAACTCAAATCTAAACTTGACTGGAATGGAGAAGAGATCAGACAACTCACTGGAGG
>CBETPM010000139.1:0-3417 GCA_965538135.1 Candidatus Bathyarchaeota archaeon | reverse complement strand
TCAACAGCTGTAAAGAAATGATCCATGTCTACATGAAAGATTATCCGTTTTTTATCACTCATACCCTTTTCTTTCCGAAACCTTTCAAATTTAAATGGCATATCTGCCAATTTGAACTTATCGCAGAATATGCACCGAAGAAGACATGTTTAGCATAAATAACTATTTCTTATTCACAACATTTAATGCCACCCGAAAAGAAATGAAAAATTGGCTGGTTAAACCTATGGCAAAGGAAATTTCCACGGAAACAATTCAACAAATAGCTGTGGAGTTTCTTAAAAAGAGGAAAAACACGGAAAAAATAGACATTTCCACAGTAGAACAAAAAGATGGAATATGGATTGTAAGGGGCACATGCCCCATAGACTTGGAAGGACACCCTTGGGCTGAAAAATTCGAGGTAATCATAGACCAGAAAGGAAAAATAAGGTCCACAGACTTCGCCCTTCTCTAAACCTTTCTTTTCTAAAAACATATATTTCAATGAAAGCTTATACACCAATGGAGAAGCCAAACATGTTCAAAAAGATTCTAGTTCCATTAGACGGCTCAGAACATTCTCTAAAAGCCTTAGACATCGCAGTGCAAATAGCCAAAAAATTTGATGGAAAAATAACCCTAATACACGTATATTCCGTATCCGCATTCCCCTTATTAATGCCAGAACCAACAACACTAACACCCCCAGGAATTCCACTTGTAACCCAAACAGAAATATCAAAAATAACCGAAGCTGCACGCAAAACAGGCAATGAGATACTAGCCAATGGCGAAGAGAAAGCCAAAGCCGAAGGAGTACCCGTGGAAAAAATGCTTTTAGAAGGACACGTTGTCAACGAAATCGTCAGAATAGCCAAAGAAGGAAGTTATGATTTAATTGTCATTGGAGCACGCGGTATAAGCAAAATGAGAGAACTTCTACTTGGAAGCGTAACCGACGGCGTAATCCACCATGTTTTCTGCCCAGTTTTGGTTGTTAAACAACCTCGGCAATAAAGAGATTATGCTTGTTAGCAACAATTCTAGCCTTTACCCGAGCGCCTATGGGAATCTCTTCAGCGTTAAGAAGCGTTACACTTCTATCTCTAGCCAAAGTTACAGCCAACTTTTCCCTCCTCAACCAACCTGGCCCAACAACCTTAACCTTAACTGTTTCAAATTTCCTGTATGGAATGGGAAGCATAACCCGTTTATGAATCCCAAAGTCTCTTGGACTTAGCACAAGCTTAATTTTGAACTTTTCTTCCCAGATTCTTAACTGTTCATAAAACCTTTTCCACGAAACTGATTTTATTCCCTCAACTTTTCTCCCATGCTTGTGAACTTCATATTTCTGGATGCCTAAAGGTGGGAACCGTTTTCCCAAACGCAAAGTTTTCGCCAGCTCAATTATTTTCGGAATTTCCCCATCATTTACTTTGGGAACCCAAACTGGAGCTACAAGCAAGCTTATTTTTGTGTTTAAAGCTATGTAGCTGGCTATTTCTAAAACTTTTTGAATGTTAAACCATTCCGTGTCCGCCATTTTCCCAGCTAATTCGGGGTTTAAAGCGTCAATTGAAAGGTTTATGCGGGTTAATCCAGCTTCAGAAAGCTCATCAATAAGTTTCTCGTTTAAGACTGAACCATGCGTCTGTATAGAAACAAATTCCACCCCCTCAATCTGTTTTAAACTAGCCACGAGCTCCACTATTTTCGGATAAGTTATAGGATCTCCAACAGTGTCTATATGCGCCTCAACATGTTTCCTTCCTTTAAAAGCCACAATTTTGTCAAACTCTTCAAGCAAATACTCAAGGGGCACCAAATATTCTGTTTGACGTATCTTAGACTTTGGACCAGCATTAGTAGAGCAAAATATGCAAGATAGCGGACACGTAGATATGGGGCGTACTTGAACAAGATTTGTTCCCCTATCAATTAACCCGAAGGCTATGCACCCAACTAGAGGGATAGAATCTGTGACCTCAAACATTTCTATTCTCTTCAGCGAAACGCCACTGGAACTAAAATATCTAAAAGGGTATAGAAAGCTATTTCTTTAAAAGCTACCAAATATTCGAGACTCTAGGTGTTGAAGTTTGGTGGAAAGAGAAGATTTCCTTAAAGAAACCGTAAAACATATAAGAATAAATGGAAAAATCACCGTAGACCAGCTTATCCAACAATTCGGTAATTCAGGCTCTTTTGGAGCGGGAAGACTTTCTGTTGCATGCGATATTTATGAGCGAATGTTACGAGACGACGAATGCACCGTATTCTTGGCTTTGGCTGGAGCAGTTGTACCTGCAGGAATGCGTTCACTCATTGCAGACCTAATTCGCAAAAGACTCATAGACGTGATTGTAAGCACAGGAGCCAACATGGTGCATGATGCGATAGAGGCTGTTGGCGGCCACCACTATAAGGGGCACTGGCATGTGGATGATTATCTACTTTACAAATATCACATATACCGCATTTACGATGTCTTCGTGCCGGAAGAAGATTTCATTAAACTGGATTATAATCTTGTAAAGATATATGACGCCATAGCAACTGAAAGCGAGGGAAAGACTCTTTCTTCAAAAGATTTCGCATGGGAGCTGGGTAAAAGACTCAACGACTCAGAATCTATTTTAAGAGCAGCTTACCAAACGAAAACGCCAATATTTTTGCCAGCAGTTCGTGATTCAGAATTTGGATATGCCTACCTGCTTCATGCCTCAAGAATAAGCACAAAAAGAACTTTACAAGTAGATGCCTTTAAGGATGTATTAGAAATCACAGAAATTTGCAAATATTCTCCAAAACTCGGCATGATAGTCATCGGCGGTGGAGTGCCAAGAAACACTGTTCAATCCGCTGCTTTAGCATCCAAAAAAGGTATGGACTACGCAGTGATAATAACCATGGACCGTGCAGAAACGGGAGGCTTATCTGGTTCTACACTCTCTGAAACTGTTAGCTGGGGAAAAGTGAAAAGCAAAGCAGACAAGATTATGGTCATAGGGGACGCCATGATAATTTTCCCAACAATGGTGGCATCTGTCCTAGAAAGACTAGGCGAAGAATTTAAACGTACATCCTACTTACAACGGGAAAACCTTTTAGCTGCTATTGGAGGAAGCTAGATGGAAAAGAAAATCGAAATCCAAAAAAAATTCTGCGGAAACTGCGACAGCCACGCCACATACAATTATCCCACACAAGTTTTCTGCACCAGGCGACTTCTAAAAAACAAAAATCCAATAGTAGAAACATTATGGTGCTGCGAAGAATGGACCCCAAGCGCCCAAGAATGCTACTGCGTCCAAGAAGCAAAGAAAAAACAAAAATAAGTTTGCATACGCAGTAAACGCTAAAGTTATTACACAGCGCTTTACTTTTAAAATTTTGTAGAGTAAAGCCCGGTGGTGTAGTGGTCAAGCATGG
>CBETPM010000138.1:0-3419 GCA_965538135.1 Candidatus Bathyarchaeota archaeon | reverse complement strand
AACGGTAACTGTCAGAATAGTAAGATTGTGGCAAGCAACCCAATTACGCAAACTAGGGTCAGATCACATCGGTAAACTCGTCATGGTTGAAGGAATAGTTGTCCGCTCAACACCAGTGCGTCCCATGGTAATGCAAGCAACCTTCAGATGTAAAAGATGTGGAGAAATCACTCGCATAAACCAAACAGGACAGTTTTTAAGAGCCCCCTTTGCATGTAGTAACCCAACATGCAGAGCAAAAGGTCCCTTCGAATTTATACAGGAAGAATCCACTTTCATAGACTCCCAAGACCTTCGAATGCAAGAAAGACCAGAAGACCTTCCACCAGGACAACTTCCTAGGACTTTACACGTAAAGCTTGTGGGAAGCGAAATAGTTGACATTGCGCGACCCGGCGACCATGTATCTATAGTTGGAGTTGTCCGCGCAGTATCGCCTACGCTGCCGAGAGTTGGAAAACTCCGCGCTTTTGTCTTACATTTAGAGGCTAACTCAATAGAAGTTTTAGGTAAAGAGCCAGAAATCGCAATTCCATCGCCAGAAGAGGAAGAAAAAATCCTTGAGTTGGCAAAGGACCCTTGGATACATCGAAAAATCATGAACTCTATTGCCCCGTCCATTTACGGTTATGAGCATATAAAAGAGGCAATAATGTATCTTCTTTTTGGCGGTGTACCAAAAAATCTTCCAGACATAACGATAAGGGGAGAAATAAACGCTTTGTTGATAGGTGACCCTGGAACAGCGAAATCGCAACTTCTCCAATACGTAGCCAGAGTTGCGCCTCGTGGGTTATACACCTCTGGAAGGGGAACAACGGCTGCGGGTTTAACAGCGGCTGTTATTCGTGAAAAGGGCGGTGGAATGACGCTTGAGGCTGGAGCATTAGTGCTTGCTGATAAGGGTATTGCTTGCATTGATGAGATGGATAAGATGCGACAAGAAGATAGAGTTGCTATTCATGAAGCTATGGAACAACACACGGTTTCAGTTGCCAAAGGCGGTATTGTTGCTACCCTTAATGCTAGAACTGCCATACTTGCAGCAGCCAACCCCGCCCTTGGAAGATACGAGCCACACCGTACTGTAACAGAAAATATCTCCTTACCAGTGACAATACTCTCAAGATTCGACTTAATCTTCGTCTTAAGAGATGTGCCAAACAAAGAAACAGACAGTAAAATGTCAGAACACATTCTAGAAATGCATAGAAAAGGCCTAAGCCCCGTGGGACCTCCAATACCCTTAGAATTACTGCGTAAATACATAAGCTATGCTAGAGGAATAAAACCTACTCTAACTCCAGAAGCATTACAACGTTTAAGAGACTTTTACCTGGCTATGCGTTCCGTCAGCGAGACAGAAGACTCGCCAGTGGCCATAACAGCTCGTCAGCTTGAATCTCTTGTGCGGATAGCGGAAGCCAGAGCTCGTGCAGCCCTTAGAAAAGAAGTTACTGCGGAAGATGCAGAAGCAGCCATTAACATAATGAAGAGGTCTCTTAAAGAAGTGGGAATAGATGTGTCTTCAGAGAAATATGATATAGACTTGATAATGACTGGAAAACCAAAAAGCGTAAGAGACAAGCTGCAAGCAGTCATATCAACATTGTTGGAAATAGAGAAAGAAACGGGAATCGTTGAGAGGATAGCGCTTTTAAATGAGTTAGAAGCCAGATATAAGATTTCAAAAGGAGAAGCAGAACGCCTTATAAACCAGTTACTTCGTGAAGGAACAATTTACGAACCAAGAGAAGGATATCTAAAGAAAACTTAAAAGTTTCTAGTGAAAGCAAAGAAAAGCGTATTTTACTGGGCTGCCTCGACATTAGCCTCTTTATAGTACTGTGCATTGGCAGTGAATACTGTCACGCCCACTGTTACTCCGATGTCGCTGACGGAGATGTGGTCGGGATTCGTTACGTAAACAATCATGCTCCATCCAGACTTCAATATAAGGTCATCGGTAGCCACTGTAAGACTGTAGTTGCTTGAAGACCCGCCTATATTTGCATTCTTTCCAGTTAATGTTCCATCGGCATTTGGAGTAACGTAACCAAGATCTCCATTTACGGTATCAGTAGTTTTATTATAGTATACGGTGCTCCAGTTGCATTCTTGCCCTCTGACGGAGATTTTATCTATAACTATATCTCGTCCACCCGTGTTAATTATCAAGAAAGTCGTTTCAGCAAAGTTGGTGCCATTATGCCATGTGTGCAACTTGAAAAGCTGAATGCTTTCTTCTTGCACTCTTGTGGTTGTCACGTTTATGGCGTAGAATGTTACTACGGTTGCTAAAAGCACTGAAACTACTAGAATTATTAGTGTGGTTACTACTACGCTTAATCCTTTCTTATTTTCAAACACGTTCATATGTTTATTCCAGCCTAACGTTTGCAAAAATTAATGGACAGAGAAATGTAATAGTGTTTGTATGTCAAATAAAATAACGCAAACTAATAATTTTTATCAAAATTAAAAAACTTACAGAAGTATTTTAATTACAGCTTAACACTCTATTCTCAGTTTTAAACAAATGTTAAAAAATTTTTCTTCTAGTAAAATGAGGGTGGGGTCAAATGAAAAGTTTAATGGTTGTTGTTGGCACATGACCCGAAATAATAAAAATGGCACTAGTCATCAGAGCGCTGCATTACGAATTTCCTGGAAAATCGCACTATGGATGTCTACACTCAGCAGAAAAATCGAGAAAATCGTAAAAAGGAGCAACTGATTTCTAGGAAATATACACTGTCTTTTTGCCTTCCTCTTTTCGACTTTCCTCCGCTTGTAAGGCTCTTTTAGCCTCTATTTTCTGCAACCGTGAAACTGTCTTCTCAGCCTTTGCGATTTCCTCGTTTAAACCATCTAAATCAATGTCCAGATTCAACATGTTTTTTAATGTTTCTAGAACACTTTTTGCAGCCTTAGGGTCAGGCAAATACCCACGTGTTTCGCCTAAAAGGCAAAGAGCATCAATTTTTCTGAAACGAGCTAAACCCAGAAGCAAGCCTGCAGTGCCGACAATAGGGCTTCCAGAAGGGCTTATTATGGCATTGGCTTTTAATGCTTCGTTCAAAATTTCAGAGTTGGTAGCCGCAGCTATCACTCTAGGTTTGTCTTTTGCTTCTGCTCTATAACCACCCACCGTAACAATCAACTCTACATTCTTTTTTTCAGCAAAATTTAAAATAGCATCTGAAATTTCATATTGCCCCTCAATTGTCTGCGCTTGGCTGTCGCCAGTAAAAAATACAAGATCATTTTTTTGATTTTTATTTTTCCAAAAATAGAAAATTCCACGAAGAAGCCTAACGCTTCCTTTTTTGTTAACAAGAACGAAATATGGGAAATGTGGGGAATAAAGATAAGCAAATTTCTCGGCTTTCAACTGCTTAATCAGATAGCGTATGGCG
>CBETPM010000137.1:0-3424 GCA_965538135.1 Candidatus Bathyarchaeota archaeon | reverse complement strand
AACAAAAATCGTACTCCTCAAACACTCATTCTTCGTCCTCTCATAACCCAAATCGAAAAAACAGCAACCATAAACCACACAAAACCGATTATGAAATCTTTTCAGCGCCTCGTTTCAAACACCTATACAGACGCCAAACTTAGACATTTAATGAAAGCCAACTGAAGCTAGTGCCGGATAAATTGGACAGAAAGCGTAAGGGAAAGGGTAGACAAAAACATATGGGCCTATTAGAAGCGCTTTCCCGTAAAACACCAGCAAACTCCGACGACATATTCCCACACAAAACATAACAACGATTAAATCCCACAAAATAAATGAATCAATCAATGTGGGAAAATGAGCATATTAGAAATTGACAAAAAAGGAAGGCTAACCATTCCAAAGAAAACCCGAGAATCCCTCAACCTAAAGAAAAAGGTGCTTGCAATAAACGCTGGCGACCACCTTAAAATTATTCCCCTGCCATCCGATCCCTTCCAAGTTCTCCACGGCGCACTAAACATCAAAAAACCCTTTAAAACCCTAAGAAAACAAGCAGAGCTTACCGCCCAGAGGGAAACTGACAGAAGAGGAGCCAAAAACTAATGCCACTGCTGGAAAACGATGTAATATTTGCCTATCTAAACGAATCCGACCGCAACCACACAATCGCCGAAAAATCTTTCAAAAACTTCAAAACAACGAAGTCAAAGTTGAAATCTCCAGTGTAAGCCTCATTGAAATGGAGCTAATTTACAAAAGCGAAAAAATAGAAGATAAACTCCTAGAACACCTAGCAGCCCTAGCGGCATTACCAAATGTAGAATACATCGCCTTAACACCAGACGTAGCCGTCGCAAGCGTATATTTAAGGCAAACCCTTAACTTAAAATTCTTCGACTCCCACTACGCCGCAACCGCACTAAACACAGACAGAAAAATAATCTCATTCGACCAAGCATACGATAAAGTGCCAGGCTTAACCCGCATCAAACCCGACACCATAATAAGCTAAAACCACGAAAAAGCCATACACAACACGAATGTAACCCCCAAAATATATAACACCCAACCCAATCCTCCACAACGAAAGCCACCGACCTCATGACAAGCACGCCCAAATCAAACTTCAAAGTACAACAACTCCCAAATGTTTGAGAGGCCAAAAACATGGCAGGCACTGAAAAAAATCTGGAAGAGTTTGGAGGCCGTGACCTAATAACCCTAGGATCCCTCAAAATTAGACTCCTCTTTTTCGACTCCATGGGAGCCAAGTGCAGCTCCATCATGGTGTACACTCCAGACGTCTCCATCCTGGTGGATCCAGGAGCAGCAGCAATGCAGCCAGCCTTCCCCCTCCCACCCGAAGAAAAAGCAAGACTACGTGAAAAGGCATATGAAAGAATACGTCGCTATGGCACCTCATCCCATGTCGACGTGATAACCCACTACCATTATGATCACCACATCCATCCAGATAGGTTAGAGGAGATGGCTGCCCTGTTCAGGGGAAAACTTCTGCTTATCAAAGACCCAAACCAGTGGATAAACAAATCCCAAAGGAAAAGAGCCCTTAAATTCCTTTCAAAACTCTATAGCATGTTGGGAGGCGATGATTTCACCAAACTGTTCTCTCCGCCAAAGCCAAAAGCGTACAAAGATTTTACAGAAAAATATCCGAAAACAGCCAACCTATGGGAAAAGTCTAGAGGGAAAAAGAAAAAAGTATACGAAGCGAAAAAGCGGTGGTTCAGCAAAACTCTGGAGAGCTGGAACGCCCAAGAATGGATAGAGAATTTCGATGTAGATGGTACAAGGGTTATATTAGCTGATGGAAAAAAGTTCAACTTCGGCCACACAAAAATAACCTTCTCAGACCCCATGTTTCACGGACAATTCCTCGACAATGTAGGATGGGTTATAGGATTAACCATAGAACGGGAAGGCAACAAACTGCTATTCACCTCAGACCTTCAAGGCCCAATAATAGAGGAATACGCGGAATGGATCATAAACATGAAGCCAAACTTCATAATAGCCGACGGACCCCCTCTATACACTTACGGCTTCATGATAGGAAAAGAGGAAATAAAACAATCCATTAAAAACATGCAAAAAATAATATGCGAAGCCAAACCAATAGGCATCATCTGGGATCACCACCTGTGCAGGGGAATTTTTAGGTCAAAAATGAAAGACGTATTTGCAGCCGCAAAAAAGATGGGAGTATGCTTATCAACAGCCGCAGAACATCTCGGACGCCAACCCCTAATAGAAGAACTGGAAAATTCCATCCAGTAATCAACAGAGCAACAACGCAATCCACCGAAAATATAGATGTAACTTTGACTCTCCCAACCTGCAACTCTCCGCTTACACTTAAATATTCTCAAATTCAAATAATCCCTTATCAGAGATGAAAACTTGTGACCAGAAAGGAAGAAGAAGAAAACCTTCTCAGAAGAGCCAAAGAGTTCCTAAACACTGCAGCATACCAAAAAACCAAAGGCTACTATGACCTAGCGGTCTTCAGCTTAGAACAAGCACTACAACTATTTTTGAAAGCTAAAATCCTGGCCAAAGGCATAAACTATCCAAGAACACATAGCGTAAGAGAACTACTCGAAATACTCTCAAAAATAGCCCCAGAAAACCAAAACTCCACCATAAAAACAATACTGCAAAATCAAATTTTAGAACTTGGCATGCTAGAAGACGCCTATATAACATCAAGATATATCATGAGAGAATTCACCAAGGAAGAAACAGAAAAACTAGCAAAAACCGTAAGGGAGATAATAAAAAATGTCAAATGAAATCCTAATAGAACACGCACTGAAAAGACAAAGGATATTCAAAAACCTAAAAAAGCACCTGCAAACTCTAAAAGAAACTGTAAGAAAACTTGACCCCCAAGCGAAAATATACCTCTTCGGCTCAGTTGCCCAAAGAAAACACAACTACTCCAGCGATATAGACATTTTAATAATCACACACCTAAAACCAGCAAAAATCCACGCAGAACTGTGGAGAGCTGACATAAAAGAACCCTTCCAAATCCACGTACAAACAAAACAAAAAGCCGAATTTTACAAAACAAAACTCATAGAAATATAACAAACCAACCCTAATATCTCAAACCAAAAACTCTTACACCCTGAGAATACCTCTTCCCCACCTAAACCACTAAAGTGAGCACCACCCCAGCCGCCAGCGGCACCGTAAGATTATCACTAAACGGCAAAGGCAAACTCTCAACAAACATACCCACAGCAGCCCCCACAAACGCACTCAAAGGATCCACAAAAAAGGCAGCTCCCAAAAAACCAAAAAACACCCCTATAGCCGAACCTGCCAACGTCTTCCCCTTATTAAAAGGCAAGACTCCCCATCCAAAAATCTTCCCAAAAACCGCAGCTGCACTATCCCCCAAAGCAAATAT
>CBETPM010000136.1:0-3466 GCA_965538135.1 Candidatus Bathyarchaeota archaeon | reverse complement strand
CCAGAAAAGATTTGCAGAGCTCTTGAAAAGAGAGATGCCAAACGTTACATGCTTACTGCCAGAGGTTAACAAAATTTACCAGGTTTCTAAAAGAGCGTGAAATTTTGTCCGTGGGAAAAGACGATGAAAGGGTTAAGGTTGAAATATGTAAGATTCTAAACAAGATTGGCGCCTTAAAATTTGGCACTTTCAAACTTACAAGCGGAAAAATAAGCCCCTACTACATAGACCTGCGAATAGTTCCAAGCTTTCCAGACGTTTTCCAAAAAGTGTGCAATTTCTACACAGACCTAATAAAAAGAGAGATAGGGACAAAAAACTTTGAAAGAGTAGCGGGCATACCAGTGGCTGGCATACCCTTCGCATCCCTAATTGCCTATCAACTGCAAAAGCCGTTTCTATACGTTCGAAAAGGCTTACGCCTCCATGGAAGACAAAGAAAAATAGAGGGAATAATCAACCCAGGCGACAGAGTCCTATTAATAGACGACTTAATTACAACAGGATTATCTTTAAAAAGAGCGGCAAAAGCGATAACTGCCGAAGGAGGAGTGGTAACCGACACTGTGGTCCTATTAGATAGGGAAGAGAAAGGAAAAGAGAAGCTGGAAAAAGCTGGAATAAAGGTTCACACGCTATTAAACATTAGCGAAGTAGCCAATAAGCTATACGAAATCGGTGCAATAGACAATGATCAGCTGCAAACCATTTTGAAGCAGGTTAAAAAAGGATAGAAAATAATCTTGAAAGAATAGTGGAAAAAAGCTACTCGTAGAATATTAGTTCCTGTTCCTCCAGTATATCATGAAGCTTATGAACAGCATCGTAGACGTCTTGCTCTTTCTTGGCTCCAGTGCATACTAGCTTTCCGCTTGCAAAAAGCAAAATAACTACTTTAGGCTCGTCCATCCTGTAAATTAGCCCTGGGAATTGTTCCGGCTCATACATGGTTTTTCCAAGAGTATAAGCTGCTTTTTCAAGATCTATCATTCCGCCAAGGCTTGCCGAAGCCACAATATTCTGTATTTTCAGCTCTGGCTTGCTTATGATTATTATTCCACCCTTCTTCAGTTCCTTGATAACTTTCATCACCGCCCTTCTGGCTTCCTTTTCTGACTTGGCTCCAGTGCAAACCATTTTTCCAGAATTAAAAATTAGAGTGGCGGTTTTTGGTCTTTTAAGCCTAAATACTAGCCCTGGAAACTGTTCTGGACGATATTCTACGCCTGGATAACCCTTAACAACAGCGTTTAAGTCAACTTTCTGATTTAAGGTTGCGGAGGCAACAACGTTTTCTATATTAATTAAAGCTTTAACCTTCGGCATTAACTTCACTTCTTATATGAATTTTTAAATACCCTTTATAAAGGCTTAGGTTCTCTTTCCTTGAATTTGGGAATCAAGACCTTTACAGCCATCAAAAGGGCGACAACGATTATGGCAAACAACAAGAATATCAATATCAGGATAATTGCCATTCACGCTTTTGGAGGCTATTCCCTGAACAATTATTAAATCTCCCCTCATGCAAGGTAGGCGCAAACGGATGGCTAAAACCATCACAATGAGACAAAACAGTGCACATGTCACTTGAAGAAACTGGCAGAATAGGATGTTCCGTGTTTAAAACAAATTTTAAGGTAAACCAGAAAAACAGAAGGCAAATTGCAACTATTTATCAGAAAGAAAATGTTTTTGGCGTTTTTCACGGAACAACGCTTTTAAAGTTTAAAGAACATATTTCACAGTATTCTTATTTTCCTCATACAGGTTTTAAGCTTCAGTCTTTTCTTCCCTTTTCTTCTTTTCTCGCAAAATTTTTGTTAACTCCCAAACATCCACCGCCACAAGAACAATAATTGCAGCTTGAGCCCATGAAAAAGTTGGAACACCAGTCCGCAACTCGCCATTTAGACGACAGTTAATTGTATACGTAAGAAAGCCTTGAGATAGAGCAGCTTCAACATTGTTTGAATGCGCTTCGTGAAAATTGACATCAGAAAACATGCCGTAAATTGTAACAGTCATACCTTGGCTGTTCGAACCAGCACCAGGATTCCAAAAGGTAAAAGTTCCCCAAAGGCTGAAAATTATAAAACCTAGGAGGAGAATGTTTAGAATTATGAGATAGACCGTTTTAAGGGACATTTTTCCAAGAACTAACTTCTCTCTACTTCCATTCTCTTCCTCGCCAGCTTCAAAAGGGAAGAAGAGAATTACAACAATCAAAATTATGAGAACCACTGTGAAAAGATAGATGTTCTGCTGCGAGTGCATTAGTAAAGCGAAATTACCTACCCAAGGGATTCTTCCCAGGACTTTTCCAACTAAACGCGAGGATGGCCATGGTGAAAACTGATCTTTATTGCCTGGAACATTATCACCTTTGGTTGTAATCCAGTATTCGTCACTTCGATTTTCTAACTTGACAGCTCTGTGAACAATAAGGTCGCCCTTTGCATCAGTAAAAACGACGATGTCTCCAGTTAGGTAATTAGCGTTTATTTGTTCTGGGGATACTCCTTGGACTATTATGAGGTCGCCTACGTTTAATGTGGGCAGCATGCTTGTGGAGGCTACTGCCAACACGGGGTATTGTGTTCTTAAGGCTGCTTGTGTAATGTACCAGAAGCCGAAAACAAATATTAATAGTAGAAGTATTGTCATGGCTGTTTGGAAATATTCGTTCTTCCAAAGGCTTCTAAGAGTTCCCAATGTCAAATGCTAAGCCTTCTCTACCTATAGGAGTTCTTGTTGATTTAGGCTTCCATGTTTTAAAACTTAACGGTTAATAATTGGAAAAAATAGGGGAAAGGAGAAATGGTTAAAGTTCTATACCTTCTGAACCCAGTTTTGCCTTACTTACGACCCCTCTGAATTTTTTGCCACATTTTGGACATTCATACATGCCAAAGATTGTTATGGTAATCCTCATTTTTTTGTCGGGAAAGGGAGCCACAAGCTCCCAAGTTTTGTAAGGTTCTTTTGCAGGAGTACCGCATTCCGGGCAGTTGTTTTGTCTTGTTTGGCTTTTTGGCATGCAACCTTCGCCAACGTATTCACGTTTAAATCTTCTTTTTGCTTAACACTTCGCGGAAGGTTTTCTTACATTTTGGGCAATCGAAAAGTCCGATTTCCAACTGCATTCTCTTTCCTGACCTGTCTGGGCGCCCAGCCATTTTCCATGTTTTCCTAGGTTTCGAAACGTTTGTTCCACATTTTGGACATTTAGCCATTAAATTTCCTCCAACATTCTCAATATCCATGGTTTTCATATGATTATACATAAAAAACTTTCCATTGTTTTCGAATAGAAAAAATTCCTTTAAACGTTAAGTTTAAACATTTTCTTGGTAAATGTAAGAAAAGTGTTTGCATGAATTTTGTCGAGCGAAGCTCTTTATTCATTTCCTTCAAAATTTTCTGGTGAAATGTAATCCCCAAACTCTTCCTTGGCTTTAAGCAG
>CBETPM010000135.1:0-3483 GCA_965538135.1 Candidatus Bathyarchaeota archaeon | reverse complement strand
ACTGCTATCTTTAAATCATGCATACCAAAAGGGGTGGGTTCAGTAACGAGAATACAAAAATCACTTCCATTAACTGTTTCAATTACCGGACAGGAAGTCCCAGGAGGCGAATCAAGAATAACATTTTTCTTCTTTTTAAGTCGTCTCTTAACCTCTTTTATGATCGGAACAGCCATGGGCTCACCTATTTCAAGTTCGCCATAAACAAGCTCTAAATCACCTACCAATCCCGACTTTAACGTACCAATTCTATGTTTCTCCTCGGCTATCGCCTTTTCTGGACAAACAAGAGCGCATCCACCACAACTATGGCAAAGCTCCGGAAAAAACAAAATTTTCCCTGAACTAACAAAAATGGCATTATATTGGCAAAATTCTGCACATTTCCCACAATAGTTACATAATCCCTCGTTTATAGAGGGAACCAGTGTATAAACTGGTTCTTCAAAGCTTATTTTAGGATGCAAAAGGAGATGAGCATTTGGTTCTTCTACATCACAATCTAATAACTGAACATTCTCTATTGAAACCGCCATATTCACAGCTATAGATGTTTTCCCCGTTCCTCCTTTTCCACTGGCAACTGAAATTATCATAAATATGCCCTCAAGTTTACGCTAATGCTTCATTAACGCGTTTCACGTAAAGTTTCAGAGCCATAGCTGAGTATCCAATTTCCTTTAGCAATGCAAATTCTCCTGGTGTCAATTTCTTTTTGGACATAACAACCCCTTAACAAGTAAAACAAACAGGTTGGTTATGGATGGAGGGCGTGATGCCAGCCTTCTGTAAGCTCTTCAAGCTTGTCCTCTTTGTATGCTTCAATCAATTCCTCCACAATATTCGCGTTGGCTCTTAACACCGCAACCCTAGCCTGCTGGAAGATGCTTAATGCTCGCGGCCCCATTTCATAAGTGATTAACGCGTGTGGTCGAAATCGTAAGATGCGATCTGGAGGTCGTCCTGTGCCGCCAAAATGTTCACTTTCATTGGGAACCGCTTGAAAGCTTGAAATACGACCATCATCTTCTAACTCGACAACAGTGAAGTAGGGTGCCCTCCCGAAATGTTCACAAAGCCTAGCCTTCAGTCCATTCTCGTCTTCGGTTGGAACAACTATCCTTTTTCCCAACACCTCACCTCCTTCTTTTATTTCAAACACAATTTCAACTTACACGTTCATCTTTTCTGCTTCCTTTCTACGGTCCCCATCTTCTTTGTCCCCGACCGCGGCCTCTGCCCATGCCCATTCCAAAGTGCCCTCCCACGGTAGGAGCACTTGTTTCCCTTAGTTCCCCCCTTTTGTATCTTTCAACAACATCTCTCACAGTTCCAGAGGCACCTGTAACAATTTTTATCCCAGCAGCTGACAAAGCCTGAAAGGCATTGGGTCCAACATTTCCAGTGATAAGGACTTTCACGCCTCTGCTTGTTATTGTTTGAGCTGCCTGTATTCCAGCCCCGCTCATAACAGCAGAAGCCGTGTTTTGAATAGCCTCGAACTGCATAGTCTCCGAATCAACAATCACAAAGTATGGGCATCTGCCAAATCGTGGGTCCAAGGGCGCGTCTAGAGTATTTGCTGATGCAGATACGCAGATTTTCATTTAACCACCTCCTCTCGCGGATTTTTCACTCTTCTTTCCTTCTTTTTCATTATTACTTGTAGAAGAATAAGGAACAGCTTGTTTTTTACCCTCTAAAAATCGCTCAATCTTTTGAACAATTTCCATAAAAGCTTTGGATGCTGGAGAATCTGAATGCCCAACAATAAAAGGCACACCTCTGTCAGCATCTTCACAGATTTTCTGGTCTATTGGAATACTTCCAAGAAAAGGTATTTTCAACTCCTCGGCTATTCTCATCCCCCCTCCAGATTGGAATATGTCAACTTTCGCTCCACACTTTGGACAAACAAAACCGCTCATGTTTTCCACCACGCCTATAATTGGCATTCCTAGCCTTCTCGCAAAAGTAACAGCCTTCTTAACAACTATTTGTGAAACCTCAGAAGGAATTGTAACAATTATTACACCGTCCATTTCTGGCAAAAGCTGAGCAACACTTAAAGGTTCATCTCCCGTGCCCGGAGGCAAATCTATCAAAAGCAAATCCAGTTCTCCCCAGACAATATCTGAGAGAAATTGGCGTATTGCCGTCATCTTTAAAGGTCCGCGCCAGATAACAGGCGCATTTTCATCCGGCAAGAGAAAATCCATTGAAACAACTTTAATTCCTGAAGAACCTAATGCCGGAAAGA
Organism: Candidatus Bathyarchaeota archaeon; assembly: GCA_965538135.1. Classification (GTDB taxonomy): domain Archaea; phylum Thermoproteota; class Bathyarchaeia; order Bathyarchaeales; family Bathycorpusculaceae; genus PIXZ01. The sequence goes on along the minus strand of CBETPM010000135.1, from coordinate 1,223 downwards.
CACCAGCTGGTCCTGCTTGAAGTTTCTGACCGGTTAGTCCCAACATTTTGGGCACGCTGGGACCGTGGATATCTGCGTCTAGAATTCCTACTTTATTTGCGTATCCGTGCATTGCAAAAGCTATTGCGAGGTTTACGGTGACGGTGCTTTTACCCACGCCGCCCTTACCGCTTATTACAGCGATTTTGTGTTTAATTTTGCCCATTCTCGCTCTAAGTCTTTGCTCCTGCTCTTGAATTTGCTTTCTTCTTTCATCGATCTCTTCGAATCGTTTGTTCATTTAATTCAACTCAAATGATGGTTTAGAAATAGTTTGACACATAAACCATATTAAATACTTTATGTTTAGAAAATAAACCGAGGAATGTTCGTCTTGGATGGTGTTGATAGGAAGATAATCTCGCAGCTGCAGTTGAATGGTAGGGCAACGTTGGAGCAGCTGGCCAAAAGTGTGGGGTTTACAAGCATGGGAGTTAAAAAAAGGCTGCAGAAGCTACTTGAGCAAGGAGCCATTAAGGTTTCGGCTTCGTTAAATCCTTTTTTCTTTAAGCTTTTTCCAGCCATCGTTTTACTGGAAATGGAAAATGCTGAAGCGATGGAAAAGTTGCTTGAACGGTTTAGAGATTGTCCTAGAGTGATACATATTTTCAAGACGATAGGAGGTTATAATTTGATTGCTCTGGTTGTAGCGGAGGATAGGGATACTTTGGAAAGTATATCTGTGGAGAAGTGTTCTTTGAGGAGCAGTGCTGGTATACGTAGGTCAGAGTTTTATCCCATAGGTGATGTCTATTTTTCGCCTTTTCTGCCAGTGAGAGAATTTCTGACTCATAAAGGGCGTGAAGTAGCGCCTTGTAATGTGGATTGCAAGCCCTGTGCGAGATATGTTAACGGAAAATGTGTTGGATGTCCCACAACGGTTTATTATAGAGGTTCGCTTTAAGGTGGAGAGGCAGATATATAAGATAGGGAATCTATTTTAGTGTTTGCTGGATGTGTGGGTTTATGCCTTATAAGCGTAAGAGCCGAGGGCGTTCAAAGGGCGGTAAAGGGCTTAGTGGCACGGTTCAGTGTGCTATGTGTGGGGAGATGGTTCCTCGGGATAAAGCGAAGAAGGTTACGAGGCGGGGTTCTTTTGTGGATCCTCAGTTGGCTCGGGAGCTGCGTCAGAAGGGGACTTATATTGCTGCGCCTTTGGAGACGAAGTATTATTGTATTTCTTG
>CBETPM010000134.1:0-3488 GCA_965538135.1 Candidatus Bathyarchaeota archaeon | reverse complement strand
AGCGAAGGTAAACTCGTAAGGCACATGTGTCTGTTCTAGAGCCAGGCCAAGATGGTCTGGCGAAGTCGTTAAGAAGAATATGGAAAAGGACTCGATGAGAACTATGAAACGTAGGGTCATGGCAAGAGCGTTCTCTAAGCTTTCACTTATTCCTCTTGCGCCTAGGTATGCGAATATGAAGTTTGTTAAGAAAATTATGGTTGCCAAAAAGGCGGCTCCCCGCATGGAACGCATCCATTCGCGTTTCACTCCAGCTAAAAGCACAAAGGGAATTTGCATTATGAAAAGAACTATTAACGGAAGGAGTTGGGCAAACATAATTGCGATGACAAATATGGCGCATACGTAAATGAATTTTATTCTGGGGTCTAAATTGTGGATGGGCGAGTAAACTCTTCTGAACTTTAGTCCATCAAAAACGCTCATGTTCTTCCCTCTTTTATGGTCTTAAGCAGTATTTCCCTCGCTTCGTAAATGTCGATGACGTTTTTGGAAAAGCCCAAATCTGACAATTGTAGGAAAATTTGGGCTATTTGAGGCGGCACGATTGAGGCTTGGTTTAAAATTTCTGGTGTTGTCAATATTTCTCTTGCTTCACCATCAGCAACAATCTTCCCTTCACGCATCAATATTACTCTTGGATTGCACTCAGCCACGAACTCCACGTCATGGGTTACAATTATTATGGTTTTTCTCTGAGCTTTCAACTGCAAAATAAATTGCCTAAGCTTCTCTTTTTGCTGATAGTCCTGCCCTATCGTTGGTTCATCTAATATGAGTATTTTCGGGTTCCATGCAAGAACAGAGGCTAGGGCTACCCGTTTTCTTTCGCCACCACTAAGCATGAAAGGCGAGGTTTTTCTGTACTGCGTTAACCCTAGGAGGTTAAGAGCCCATGAAACTCGCTTTTTTATAACGTTTTCTTTGAAGCCGAAGTTTTTCAGTGCGAAGGCTACTTCGTCTTCTACGGTTTCGCTGAAAAGCTGGTGGTCTGGATTTTGAAAGACAAATCCCACTTTTCTTGCCAGGGTTGCCACGCTTACTTTTGTGGTTTCAACACCGTCCACAAGCACTTTTCCTTTTGTCGGTTTGAGAAGACCATTAAAGTGTTTGACAAGGGTTGTTTTTCCAGCGCCATTTTGTCCCATTATGGCAACAAATTCGCCGTTTTTTATCGTAAGCGATATTCCCTTTAAGGCTTCCACACCGTTTGGATAAGTAAAGTAAACATCTTCAACTTCAATCATTAAGCCTTAATAACCTCCCTTAGCAGCATTGCCATCTCCTCAGAAGCCAAAGGAATATTGTTTCCCAGTTTTACGTCGTCTTTTTTCAATATTTGGTAGAGTCGTGTGGCTTTGGGGATTCCCACCCCTATGAGGCGGGCTTCTTCAGAGCCTAAAATTTCTCGGGGTTCTCCGTCTAAAACAATTTTTCCTTCATCCATTATAATAATATGGTTTGCATACTGCGCCGTCAAATCCAGCCTATGCTCAACAAGCACCACCGTTATTCCAAGCTTTCTATTAAGTTCATAAATAACTTCAAAAATTTTCTTCGCGGTTAATGGGTCAAGAAACGATGTGGGCTCGTCTAGAACCATGACTTCGGGTTGCATGGCTAAAACAGAGGCTATTGCTACGCGTTGCTGTTGTCCTCCTGAAAGTTCATGGGGGGCTCTTTCCCTCAACTCGTATACTCCAGTCAAGTTTAAAGCCCATTCCACTCTTTTTTGCATTTCTTCCCTTGGCATTCCAAGATTTTCCAGCCCGAAAGCCACATCTTTTTCCACAGACAACGCGAAAAGCTGGTTTTCAGGGTTTTGGAATACAAGCCCCACATGTTTTGCCATTTCGTATGTTGGATGTTCTAAAACATCTAATCCAGCAACAGTTATTCTGCCTTCTAATTCTCCTTGATAAAAATGAGGTATTAAACCGTTGAAGCATCTGCATAATGTCGTTTTTCCACATCCGCTTGGACCTGTTATTAGCACGAATTCTCCTTTCTCAATTTTTATAGAAACGTCTCTAATGGATGGTTTTGTTGCGCTTGGATATGTGTATGTAAGGTTTTCTGTTTGTATTACCGCCATGCTTTAGATGCCCTACCAGTTTAAGCGATTTTAGCTCTTTCATTTAAGAGTAACTACTTATTATTGATTAGACAACTTTTCCTTTAGAAGCCGTAAACAACGTTTAAGCCCTGTTTCAACATCGCCAACACCGTTAACGCCAGCAGCAGTGGCATGTCCTCCGCCCATCCCGTGAAGAAATTCTCCCAAGGGCTTGGCAATATCTCTCCCTAAATGTATGCCCGTCTTCTTGTGAAATTCTCTGGTGCATCTTAAACTGATTTCAATGCTCTCATCCTTCTGTCCAGCCACCACTGCTACGTAGGCGCCTAACTCTATTAGAGCTCTGGCAGCTGAAGCCTGAAAAGCGCTAACGTGGGATAGGGCAATTATCCATTCGCCAATCTTGAAAAGCTGGGCTCTTCTACACGCTTTAAGCCTGGCTACGCGTTCTGAAAAATCCATAGGTAAGGAAAGTAGGGATAAAGTTTCTTGGGCGTTTACACCTGCATCTATAAGTTCTGCTATGGCTTTTAGAGTTGAAGAATTAGCTAAAACAAAATGGCGAGTGTCGAAGGCTACGCCTAGAAACAGGGCTTTTGCTTCGTTTTCGTTGGGTTTTACTCCCATTTCTTTAAAAAAAGCGTATACTATTTCGCATGTTGAAGAAGCTTCCTCGTTAGTTATGCAAACTTTTGCTATTTTCTCTGTTTCTGGATGAGCAGCGTGATGGTCAACTACAATGATGGGTACTTTAGAGTTTTTTAACTTTTCAGCCAAATTGTTCAACTGCTGAATCGTGTTAGTATCTAAAAGCACTATAACATCTGCTTTTTCCACATTCGGCTGCAATTTCACATTTATTGGCAGAAACTTGAGAAGATGTTTTGAAAGCCGACTTATCCCCTGAGAAGCCCCTATCTCCACCTCTAACTGAGGCTTTAATCGTTTAAGAAGATTTGCAAAAGCGTAGGATGAACATATGGCGTCTGGGTCAGCATTATGGTGGCATAGCAAAACCACTACTTTAGCGTTTAACTCGTCTAATACCTTTGTTATTTGTGCGAATTGCATGCAAGTTTCCTCAAATATTTTTCAGCTGATGCGAAAGCCTCTTTCACAGCCTCGTCTACCAGTTTTTGCACTTCAAAGTTTTTCATCAACGGTGAAAGTTCAAGGTCTATGTCCACCGTCAACGTTAGAGGCTTTGTGCCTTCAGCCTCGACGCTTATGTTCAAAGCTTCTATCCTTTTCGAAGGAATCCGCGATAGGATATGCTTTCTTGCAACCTCTTCTGCAGCTCCACATAACTCTTCGATTTGTTCGCTGGTTAGCTCTGGTATGCCCAAGTCTTCCACAAATTTTCACCTTAACGCCTCTAATCCGCCTAAGATTATGTTGAGGTTGGAGAAAC
>CBETPM010000133.1:0-3504 GCA_965538135.1 Candidatus Bathyarchaeota archaeon | reverse complement strand
ATGCTCTGAGCCTGATATTTTGCTTATCTTGGCTAGCCACTTTTTTGTTGACGCTGTGGATAACATGGTCTGAAGTCTCATCAGCCGAAAATCCTTTGTCAACGTATTTAACGCTTCTCTGGGAAAAGAGTTTCGAACCCATCCTAGGGCTTGAATTTAGACTGATATACTTAACTATCCTGGGGGATATTATGCTAATTTTAGGAGTAATAATATGGTTCTTAAGCAGGCAATGGTTTTATCTTCCTGGAAAAACCGCGGTGCTTGAATGTCCTTTTTGCAAGAAACGTTGGAAGTCAAGCCCGGACAAGGGACTAGTGCACTGTCCATATTGTCGCCAGCTAGTTCATCCAAGAATGGTTCATGGGTAGCCTACATAAAAAAGACTGTTTGCGGGAGATTCTCCACGAAGTTGCCTAAGTGTTTTCACGCTAAATCATTAGTTTAACATCAATTACGGTGCACTTCCTAATTCTAACAATTTCTCGTAAAATCTGAGGAAATTTTAAATCGGTAATGCGAGCTTTAAAGTGGTTCAGAGATGGTATGATTTGTCTGTGAAAGATCAAAATTTTGAACAGATCATTAAACAACAAATTGAAAACGAGAGATTTGCTGCAAATCTTCTTCATGAGTCAGCTAGAAAAACAAAAAACGTTGTCATTCAACTGCTATTATATCAGCTCGCCCTAGATTCAGCCAAACACGAGCAAATGCTGGAAGCCATTTTAGAGCTGTTAAAAAAGCCTTCTGAAGGGGGACTCGTTTCTGAGGGTGAAGGCTTTCGAAAAATAATCGAGAAGCATGTTGAAATTGAACGTAAAATGCTCGAAGATTTTGAGAAGATTGTTGATAAGGCGGAGGATAAAAGGATAAGATTCATAATCCAAGAGATTATAAATGACGAAAAGAGACATCACGCAGTAATTAAGCGAGTTTACGAGCTTGTTTGCGAAAGCGAGAAGGTAAAGGATGAAAAATGGTGGGATTTCCTTTTCAGATATTCTAAGCTAACGGGCTAAATGATTGATGCAAAGCGGGCTACTCACATTGAAAAAGTCAAAATTATCTCCACATTTAACCATGTGTTTAATGGGTTTTAGCTACATAGCATCCTCTTCGGTAATCGCGCCAATCCTTTCAATTTACATAAAGGATGTTATGCAGGCTCCTGTTGAAATGGTCAGTTTAGTGACGTCCGCGTTTTTTATCTCTTCTGCTTTGGCGAAGCTGATTCTCGGTTTCTTAGCCGGCGGAAAAAGAACTATAAGCTTTCTTTTAATTTCGTTCATAATATTTTCGATATGCCCAGCACTTTATCCCTTAACAAAGGATGTTCTCATTTTAACAGTTATAAGGACGGTGCAAGGATTTTCGTACGCCTTTATAGGAACAGCCTCACTTATTCTGGCTGCATTAACAATTTCAAGCTTGGAAAGAGATAAAGGCGTAGGAATCTATACAGCTTTTTTAAGTCTAGGCCTCTTGGCTGGACCGTTGATAACAACTTTCTCCATACCTTTCTTTGGAGTTTCAAACACCTTCTTTTTTGCAGCCCTAACAGGTCTAGTAGGTATTTATGCAGCTTATATTCTAAACAGAAAATTTTTTGAAATTGAAAAAGACTGGCAAGTTATAGGTGTTAGGATTGAGAGAGAGTCTTTTAAAAACAAAATTTTAGCTATTATACGCAACAGAATGTTCGCTACGGCTTTTATTGGGAATCTATCATTCTTTATCCTTTTCGGGATCATTTTAGTCTATGCCCCCCTCTATGCAAAAGGAAGCTTAGAATTCGGTGATGAACTAGTTTCAATGGTTTTCCTGCTCTATTATGTGGCTACTACTCTCACTCGACTTACCGTAGGAAAGATTGTCCAGAAAGTCAGTAAGGATAAACTCTTACTCTTAGGCACTGGTCTTTCAGTTTTACTTGCTTTTTCCCTAGCTTACTTTAAAAACGGCTATGTTTTCGCTACTGTTTTCGCGATGATAGGTGCTGTTCAAGGCATACTCTTTCCCGTTGGCTCAATGCTAATTGCAGAGCGAATCCGTCCTTCGAGAAATGTTCTTGCGAATTCTCTTTATATGATGGGAATAGATATGGGACAAGGAATTGCTCCATTAATAACGGCTGGCATAGCGATTCAATATGGGCTAGCCTACACATTTATAGTTTCAGCATTTGTCTCAGCCTTCGCGACTATTGCAATACTCTTAATAAGCAGGATTAACCAGAAAAGCTAAACTCGAATGTTCATATTTTGTCTGATTTTCAATTATTTATTTTTCAATAACTTCAACGATTTTTCTTCTAGACTTTAATCCTGCCACAATCCTTATGTGGGAAGATGACACTTTGAAGTATTTTGCGAGTTTTTTAATAAGTTCTAGGTTTGCCTTACCTTTTTCAGGTTTGGAAGTTAGCCCTACAAATATTTTGTTTCCTTCAACTTTGATGAAGTTTTCGTGAAATTTTACTTCAACCTCGTATCTCATAACATACCTCATGGGTTTAGCAGTCTTCTAATATGGGAATCAGTTCTGTTAAGCATTTGATTGTTTTGTCTGGTTTTATTCCGGCCATATTGCTTATAGGTCTTCTTTGGATGAGAACAGCTTTCATTCCAACCCTTTTAGGACCAACTATGTCTAGGCTTGGCATGTCTCCGACGAAGATGGCTTCTGAAGCTTTTACGCCTAAATTTTTTAAGGCTCGTTGGAAGATTTCTGCACTGGGCTTGCGTCTGTTTATTTCGCCGCTGATGATTATGGTGTCGAAGTAGTTTTTTAGTTTAAACTTTTCTAGCAGTCTTCTTGCGCATTCTGGGATTGCCAAGTTTGAAATGAGTCCTAACTTGTATTTTCCATGAAGCTTTTCCAAGACTTGTGGAGTGTTAGGGTCTAAGCTTACGTATTCCATGAACTTTTCAGAGAAGGCTTCTGTGGCGCCTTTTATAACAATGTCTTCAGCGTCAAAATTGTAGCCAAGCTTTTGCAGTGTTTGGGAAATGCGGAGGTTGAAGTGGGGTTCTTCTAGGCTTTCGCGGGATTCGGAATAAAGCTCGTCTCTTATTTGGAAATAGGTTTTATGAAAATCTTCAAAGGAAACATTCACTCCGTTCATTGTCAAAAATTCGTGAAGCTTTCTTAAGGAAGGTGTGTAAAAAGCCTCACCCCCCTCAATTATAACTAAAGTGTCAAACATGTCAAAGAGTACGGCTTTCACTTTCATTGTTAGTTGATCGCATTAAAATTTTTATGAATGCTTCAGAAACGTAGCGTGATAAACGATTTTAAGTTTTTCCTTTAATATTAAGGTGAATAGAGTGGTGTATAATTTGAACACTAACAAGTTGCTTTTGGCTATTGCCGAGGCGTTTATGATTTACGGACTTATCGTGTTTGGATATGACGTGCAGGCTATTCATGTTTTTCAGACGTGGTCTGGGGACTAGCCGGTTGATAGAAGTTTACCATGGCTCACTTTAGACATTTTTATGG
>CBETPM010000132.1:0-3522 GCA_965538135.1 Candidatus Bathyarchaeota archaeon | reverse complement strand
TCGAGAGAAAAAACTAAAGATTCGTCGATGGAAGGTGAAACAAACACCATTTCTGATGTAGGCTTTTTATTCTGATTAGCTTCGACTAAGTATTCCGAAAGCGTGTTAAGAAGCTCTTGGTCTGTGATGAGCCCATCTATTACTCTTTTCTCTTCGTTAGTTGAAGACTGGAAATAGTTGGCATTGTCTGAAAGGAAATTCATGTAATTCTGGCGTGTTTTTGAACTTCTATCCAAATTTTCTAGAAAGACTTGCACATCTGGGATAAGAGAATATGTTATGGTGTGAGAAGTTGTGCCCAATCCGTCAAAGAAAAGACTAGTCTCATCAAATGAAATGAGCCAAAGAGGATAGCCCACTTTCGCCATAAAAGTCAATTTTTCAGCAGGTGGCCGCCCAACAAGTTTTCCGCCTTTAAATCTCTCCAGTTCGGCTAAACAGAAAATTGCAGCTCTTTCACATTCCTCAGTAAAGGCTTGGCTGCGATTAGCAGAAATTGTAGAAAAGGGTAGAACATACTTCACGATTTCTTGAGACAATTCTTCCACCGTGACAATTTCAGCTCTCATAATTTAAACAAGACTAATTTATAAGTTGTGAATATTTCCGCTTATAACATTATATGAGGAAAAATTTAACAATATAATTTACTTTTGTTGTACATGAAAAGGGTAAGGCGTTTTCATGAATGAAAAAGAAGAAAAAAAAGAAATAACGGTTAAAGCGCCACCTAAGCCTGTTACTCCTCCAGAAAAGAAGGTTGAAAAAGTTGTTGAAAAAGCTTTAGAGGAGGAACGTTTCGGAGTTCTCCAGGTATCGCGCAGGTTTGGAATTTGCTTCAGCGCTTCTATGTTAGTGTCTGGAGTTTTGCTTCTTTGTCTTTTTGCTTACGTAACGTTAACGGGTTATGTGGATTGGATAATTATATCGCCTGAAATAGCTTTTCCAGGTCTTTTAGTATGGATTTTTGTAAGCATAGTTAATATTGTGGGTGGTTTTCTTCTAGTAGGAAGCGAATGAAAGGCTTAAAGCTATCGTGAATGGAACAGGAGAAAACCAGCTAAAACATCTAGAAATCCTATAACCACCATGATGTAGACAAACAATTCTGGTTTAAAAAATTCTTCAACATTTATCTTTCCAATAATCACAAGCAAGGTGAAGGCTAACAGCACAAACCCTAAAAAGGAGAGAAAACCGCCGAAAGCAATTTTTAAACGTTGTTTGCGAGTAAAGCGCGACATGAACTTTTCAGCATCCTAATATTGTTCTAAAAAAATAACATTATCGCTTAAAGACTACATCTTACGCATAAAATCTGTAATCCTCTTCTGAAACAAGGCATTCTTTAAAAGTTCACTGTGTAATATCCACCGTTTTAATGGAATTTGGAATCGATTGCCAATCCATTTTAAGGCTTCTTCCAAAGTTTTAAAAGTGAAAGGCTTTTGCCTCATAGCATTTCGCACATTCTCGCGCACTTGCCAAACGCCCACAGGCATTATGTAGCCGGGGTGAGCTTCCCGCATAACTATGACCGTAGCTTGGCGTCTTTCCTTTGTCAGCTGTTCGCAAACTGCCAGTCGTGCTGCATAATAGCATCCACCAATCTCCGCATAAGTGGTTCTACCCTCATAGCCCTCCCAGTCAGAAAACATGACAACATTTCTGCCATGCGGATTCCAAACAGTACCCGGATACCACGCTTCAATGGCTTCGTAGCTCCATGCCCCGGGAAGCATCAAAACTTCAAAGACGTTATCTAAATAACGTGATTCGTAAACGCGGAATTCGCTTATTTCCGGAAAAGTTTTCACTTTTTCCATTAACTCTTTTGAGATTATGCTGTCTACTGCTGTGATGCTCCAGCGAGTGGGCACAAGCCGCCTATTCTTCTTCAATCCAAAGGCTCCAACACTGAAGGCTCGCTGAATCTTAGTAACCAAAACACCCTTACCATAAAGTTCAGCAACTGCGTCTACAGCCTTCAAATCCGTGTCGCCATGAGCTTTTTCTATCTGATGATCCCAGCGGGCGTTCCCAACAAGCAAATCACGAATAGGCGCGGAAGGACCAAAAGGTTGAACTTCATCGTCCAAGACAAGAGAGCCTCTAGGCTTCTTTTTGAGAATTAGCTCCACCTCCACGGGTTTTACTGCCAAGGCTAGTTCTCGGGTTTTCTCTATTATTTTTCCAGCTTTTTCAAATTCCCTTACATGGACACGATGTTTTCCCCGAACAAGCATTGAGCGGAAACCCACAATTTCATCTATGGTTTTTCCAAACCAGTATTCTGGCAAATCATAAAGGCTTGTATCTTCCTGAACTGGCGGCACAAGAGGCCCAGCATAAACGTAAGGATAGCCTATTCGCCCCACAAAAACGCTTGGAGGTGAAGCGCCAGCAATTTCTTCGCTCTGCATCAGTGGAACGCTTTTCAAGAAATAATTTACCTTAACAATTATTGGACACCGGGTTTTACCGCAAAGAAAACGTGAACCCTTACATGCCACGCATAAAGTGTTTCTAGTAACCCTTGTTACAACAAAGTTTTCATCATATTTTATATCTGAACCCTTCAAAATGTCGTTTAACCATAAATTAGGCGAAAGCTTTTCCGCACCCTTTGAAGAAGCCTTCAATCTTTATCATCATTGACTTGTTCAAAACTTGCTCATAACTTTTCTGCAAAAATGCCATTTAAAAGTGGCGCCCTGGCCGGGATTTGAACCCGGGTCGGGCGGGCGACAGCCGCCTATACTAGACCGGACTATACTACCAGGGCTTAATAACGCTAAATTCAACAAGATAAAATGTGGCAAATAAACTTTATTACTTGTCTATTTTATTGACTTTTCATTTTTAAAATATCTTATGTGTTTTGGCGGCACATGTTTGCAGAGGGACACTTTTTCTGTGGCTTTGTAGAATCTTATTTTATCTTTTCTAGCCGCTTCAGCGTCTATCTCCAAAATAACGGGGTTTTCGGTTCTTCTTAAGCCGACTTCTTTGGCTATTTTAACGGTTGGCGACAGATGCACCCATCTGCGTTTCATAGGCTTAAGTCCGTTTTTTAAGATTTTTGAGGCTGCTTCTGCTGTTGTTCCATGATAAAGCTTCTTTACTGTCTTGTCTTCTTCCAGTTGGATTTCCACTGGTATTGTGTGTCCATACAAGGCTCTAATTTTCTCTCCAACTATTTCGAAACGCCTCTTATTGCTTTTTTGAACGATTTCACGGATAAAATCTTCGTTCACTGGAAAGCGTTGCCTAACCTTGTTTAGAAGCTCGTTTAAGTTTACAAAACCATTTTTATCCATCTCCAAGTTTTCTGGGTTATGCCTAAGAAGATAGCTCATGTATCTGCTAACTTTTGAAAATAAGAGTTCTTCGCCTTTGTTGGGCATTTTAGAGTCCTTTCCAGAACTCCTCTGGCGAAACTTCGTTTTTTCCTGCTGTAATTTTACTGTAGGGGCATACTTTAATGCATGTGGAACAATCTATTCCGTTTTCATGCCAGAA
>CBETPM010000131.1:0-3559 GCA_965538135.1 Candidatus Bathyarchaeota archaeon | reverse complement strand
ATTTTAACAAGCCATCCGACAAGGATGAGAAAACACACCCAGAAACCCAGTGATGTCCCAGAAACTGCAGATAAAGCAGTTACATTGAAACTTCCACCATTTCCGATAGAAGCTAAAACTACACCTACAAGGAAAAGTGCTGCCCCAATGTGATTCCAAATAAAGTACATCATGGCAATGCGATGTCTGTCCACATACCCGAAAAGGTCAATCATAATGTAAGATGGAATCAACGCCAACTCTACAAAAAGATATAACTCGATAAGATTTGTGGAAAGTGCCACACCTACTAAGCCAACTGCAAACAATAAATAAATTGAATAATAAACTGCGTGCATCCCCTTTCTTTCTTTCCCATATAACTGCTCTATCCTATGCTCCATGTAATTGATAGAATACGCTGCACATGCAGCACAGAGAAGATTCATTATGATAGCCACTGGTAGGCTGAGGCCATCTGCTAGAAAACCAAACTTCAAATTGAAAACAGCGGTGCTCCAAGAGTATTCTTCATAAATTGGGCCTGCCCCATTCCACAAATCTACACCCGCAACTATTAGAAGAATTGTTGTGTACGTTAGAATCCCACAAGCAACCCAGCCCACACGTTTGCCTATTCTTTTTCCAAGCAGCGCCAAAATTGGAGCGGAAATTATTGGCAGAAGAACTGTTTGAAGTAGTAAATATGGAATCTGCGTTTTATATCACCCCCAACCACAAGAAAATGAACATTGCGACTGCTAGAAACATCAATGTGTAAAGCATGTTAACGGATAGAATGCCTGTCTGAATCTTTCTTAAGCCTTCATGGGCAGCAGCAAAAAAGTTTGGAACGCCAACGTTTAAAGCGTAGTCAATAGGTCTCTCAATAAACCGAACTAGTGGGCTTCTCATCAATAATGTTCCGTTAACAAACACCTTGTTGTAAAAACTGTCGATGTACCAGCGGTTCCAGAGGAACTTGTGAAGCCATCGTAGATTGACATGCCTGTTGATTATGCCTTCAGGTGTGGTTTTGTGTGAGATGTAAAGTCTGTAGGCTGGAATACCCCCCACTATAACCATTAATATAGAAGCTGTCGGAAGCAAAACACTCAACTGTGCTGATGCTGTACTCGAAGCTGAGTTAACAGATGTGATTCCGCCGCCACTGGCGACAACTAGCTTAAGCGATTCGGCAAAGTATTTTCCAAATGTTTTATGCAAAATACTGCCAAACCATGGACCCACCAAGCCTATAGCAACTGTTAAAGCGGCTAAAATTCCATAGGGAACAAGCATTAACACGCTGGTTTTCTCGCCGTGTGCTTCGCTTTCCCTCTCGCTTTTCTTTCCGTGAAATATCATTCCCATAAAACGTACAGTGTAGAAGCATGTGACAGCAACAGTTACCAAAGCAACAGCGAACAGGACGTATTGGCCGCTCTGCCAACATGAAAGCAACACTTCGTCTTTACTCCAAAAACCAGAGAAAGGAGGAACCCCCATCAGAGACAAAGCAAATATCCACATGAAAAGCCACGTGAAAAACATCTTCCACCTTGACAAACGCATTTTAGGCATGTAAATTGAACCTGAAACGTGAATTATGACCCCGGCGCAGAGGAACAAGGCAGCCTTAAAAACTCCATGACTTATCAGATGGAAAATTCCAGCCGAAAACCCCGTCACTAAAGCGTCTGCACTTAAGCCTGCCACGCCTAAAGCAAGCATCATGTAGCCTATCTGACTCATGGTTGAGTATGCAAGAACTTTCTTCAACTCTAAAGAAACCATCGCTTGAGTTCCCGTTAGAAAAGCTGTAAAGGCTCCAATAACTGCTGTCAATAAGAAGAACGTGAGAGCTTCCGGATAGTTGGCTATCCAGCAAGCGTAGAAGAACACGGGCAGCATACGTGCAACCAGATAAACCCCAGCCTTAACCATTGTGGCAGCGTGGATAAGCGCTGAAACTGGTGTAGGGCCGGCCATGGCTTCCGGCAGCCATTCATGAAGTGGAAACTGAGCAGATTTGGCTATTGGACCGCCTAGGATCAAGATGGACGTTAGCATCAATATTCCTGGATTTTTAGCCATTTCCGCCAGCCAAACGTTTGCTGTTTGGTAAAGCTCTATGAAGTTGAAAGTGTGCGAGTACAAGTACAGAATTATTATTCCACCCAATAGAGAAACATCGCCGAAAGTTGTTACGAGTAGTGCCTTTAATCCACATCTTGATGGTTTCTGAAACGGAAACGGTGGAGGCCCGCCAATCCAACGTTCCTTCTCATCACTGTAGTAATGTCCAATAAGAGCGTAGCTGCATAAACCTACAATCTTCCATCCTACAAAGAAGACTATGAGATTGTCTGCCAAAACCAGAAGTAACATGCTTCCTATGAATAAAGACATGAGAAACCAGTATCGTGTTTGGCCAGGCTCGCTCTCCACGTATTTTATCGAGTAAACCATTATGACAAAGCTTAAAAACGCCACAACATTTGCGAGGATTATACTTAAAGGGTCGATGAGCATGCCTACACCCACGGGTTTAGAGGTTGGAAGCGTAATCCAAAATGCAGGTTTATCAACAAACCTAGGCGTGAATAGTTCAGGAAGCATGAAGGCAGCCATAAGCCATCCTAGAAAAGAGAAGAAAACAACTGTAACGTCCCTAATTTTTCTGTTAGCCTTTGCTAACAATAAAGCAAACACTCCACCTATCAAGGGGAAAATCCAGCAAAGCCAAGGAATAACATCATTCAACATTTCACATTCACCTTATCCAACCATGGATAACAATCCTGCCGCAGCTTTTCTGGCAAGCTCTAAAACCGGGTCAGGCCAAATTCCGAACAGCACTATTAAAGCTGCCATTATACAGATTGGCACTAGCATAATGATTGGGGCTTCTTTCACCTTTTCAAGTTTTTCGGATCTTTTAGACTGTGTCAACACGCGGAGCACTCTCAAACAGTATACTGCGGATAAAACACTGTTCAAAACTATCGCTATCCCCAACCATGCCATGTTTGCCTCAACAGTAGATATGAAAAGCGTCAGTTCGCTCACAAAACCGTTCAGAGGAGGCATTCCAGTTAATGCAAAAAGCGAAATACTGAAGGATATCGCCGTAATAGGCATTTTCCGCCCAACCCCAGCTATATCATCCAACCGTCTTAACCCCAACCTGTAGATGATCGCTCCGGCGCAAAGGAAAGCAGCACCCTTCATTAATGCATGATTAAAAATATGCAACGTTGTGCCTGTTAACCCAAGCTGGGTTCCAGCTGATAAGCCGACAAGCATGTAACCAACATGTCCAATGCTTGAGTACGCAAGCAACCTCTTCACGTCCTTTTGCAATAAAGCCGTAATATTTCCAAGAGTCATAGTGACAACGCTTAACACCGCTAGAATGCAGGACCATTGAATTTGAAGAGGCACAAAAGCCGTGAAGAACGTTCGACATAATGCATAAACTCCAGTTTCGGTGACGACTCCCGCGAGCATAGCTGAAATTGGGGACGGCGCTGCAGAGTATGCATCAGGCAGCCATGTGTGGAGGGGAACAATTGCG
>CBETPM010000130.1:0-3563 GCA_965538135.1 Candidatus Bathyarchaeota archaeon | reverse complement strand
CAGCAACTGGATTCTTCATTGGCAATCATTAAAATACGTATTTGATGTTAAAAAGGTTTAGTTGTATAGGCTGGGTTAGCAAAGCATATAAGATATGCTAAAAAATATAACAATTATGCAGAAAGAAAAAAAGAAAAGACTCGAAGAAATCATAAATAAAAATGAAGAAACTACCAAAAGAACAACGATAATTTTGGAAAAGGAAGAACGCGAGTTTATAGATTCACTTATTCGAGAAGGGAAGGAACCCGGCATAAAACCCCTAATTTCTAAAATGCTTGATGTTTATCGAAGCATGATGATTTATGATTGGCGTTTCCCCGGCGAGTATTATTGTGGCATAAGCCGCATAGCCTTTGTAAACGTCGAATTAATCAATATTCTCATTCAAAACATTCCACGTGAAAAATGGCGAGAAATAGGGAGAAAAATGGGGGAAGCAACAAAAGTTTCTCTAGAAGCAACCCTTGACATTGAAACAGCAAACCGCGAAAAATGGCAGGAAGTCTTCAAACGCTTAAGGGTTCAAGGTTTCGGCGACTTCTATTTAAAAGACAAATACATTCTTATAAAGACGCCTTTTCTCAGCGAACCGGAAATATGGGCCGGGCTTCTCGAAGGATTGTTAATCGTAGAGCTGGATATTAAAACTAATAATCCACCGTTTGTTTTCGAAATTAAAGAAGAACAGCTGCAAAAGGCTGAGTAAACTTTTGTTGAAGAAGCGAAAGATTTACAGATAAGGTTTAAACCCTTTTAAACCGAGGATAGAAGGTTAATGTCGTTGCATGAAGCCATGCTTTATGAAAAAATAGAGAACAAAAAAGTTAAGTGTAATTTATGTGGGAGAAGATGCATAATAAAAGACGGGGGAACCGGCTTCTGCCTCGTGAGGAAAAATGAAGGCAGCACGCTTTTTTCACTTGTTTATGCTAAGGCAATATCAGCATGTGTCGACCCTATAGGAAAGAAGCCGCTTTCCCATTTTCACCCCGGAGCCTTGGTAATGTCCATAGCCACTGTTGGCTGTAATTTTAGATGCAAATTTTGCGACAACTGGATGATTAGTCAAGGGAAAAATATAGAGGGAAAACATTTTCCTCCAGAAGAGGTTGTCAAGACCGCTCGGGACAATGGTTGTCAAGGAATCAGTTATACCTACACAGAACCCACAATTTTCTTTGAGTATGCGTATGACACGGCTAAGTTAGCCCATCAATTAGGTTTTTTCAACACTTTTGTAACTAATGGGTATATGACGCCGGAAGCCGTGAAAACCATAGCGCCTTATCTTGATGCTGCCACAGTGGACTTCAAGGGTGGTGGAGACCCAGGCTTCTACAAGTCTTTTTCTTCGGTTCCGTCAGTGGAACCTATTTATGAGTCTTTAAAAGAGATGAAGCGAAATGATATTCATATAGAGATAACGAATTTGGTTGTGCCGAAAATTGGAGATTCAATTGAAAGGGTTAGAGAGCTAACCTCATGGATTGTGGAGAACCTTGGAAAGGATGTTCCATTTCATTTGCTACGTTTTCACCCAGACTATAAGTTGACAACAATATCTTCCACTTCCATCGAAACTTTAGAGAAAGCTTATGCAGCTGCAAAAGACGCGGGATTAAACTACGTGTATATTGGAAATGTGCCTGGGCACCCATGTGAAAACACATATTGTCCAAGCTGTAACGAACTGTTGATAAAACGTTTTAGTTTTGAAATTACGAAATGGAATTTAACCAAGGACATGCGATGTCCAGTTTGTGGTGAAGAAATCCCGATTAAAGGGAAACTGCATTCCAGCGGCTACTCTTATCCGTACGCCTTGTTTTAATAATTCTTTTGGCCTTAAATATTATCGGAAGAGGGATGTGGAAGTTTCTTCGCCCAGATGCAGCCGCCGTGATAAGCAATAAAACGGCGAGAAAAAGCTTAGGTAGATATTTCGCTGTAATGCAAAATGAGAAACCAGCAAAATTCGTTTTAGCAAAAAGGCTTCCAGCAGAATTCAGCGAAAAAGATTCTTTAGAAGAGCTTTGGAAAAAACATGCGGTTCTGACAGAGGCTTTTTATGAGCTGGAAAAAGAGGTTGACATCAGAAAAAAAAGTTTAAAGGAAATGCCCCCGATTGAAAAGTCTTATCTTGACTTGAAGGTAGAAATTGCAAAAAGAATTCTCGCCAATTGTCATTTTTGTGTTCGCAGATGTGGTGCTAATAGGCTGGAAGGTAAAGTGGGCTTTTGTAGATGTGGTTCTGAAATAACTGTTTCAAGTATTTTTGAACATTTAGGTGAAGAACCAGAGCTTGTGCCTTCTGGAACCATTTTTACTATGGGCTGCACAATGCGTTGTAAACACTGCCAAAACTGGACGATTTCCCAGTGGATAGAGAAAGGTGAAGTCTACAAACCAGAAGAACTAGCCAGAGAAGTGGAGAATCTGCGGTTAAGCGGATGCAGAAACGCCAACCTTGTGGGCGGAGAGCCAACACCATGGCTTCAACAGTGGCTAGAAACTTTTAGACATGTAAACGTGAACATTCCAGTCGTGTGGAACTCTAACACCTACTACAGTCCAGAAACAGCCCAGCTTCTAGCAGGGTTCGCAGACATTTACCTGTTAGATTTTAAATACGGACCCGGCGACTGTGCTAAAAGAATTTCGGAAGCCCAGAACTATTGGGAAGTCTGCACATACAACCATTTGATGGCAAAGAAGTTTGGAGAACTAATCATACGTGTGCTTGTTCTACCAGCACATCTTGAATGTTGTACAAAGCCCATTTTAAATTGGATTGCGGAAAATCTTGGCATAGAAACTCGGGTAAATGTTATGTTTCAGTACAGACCGGAGTGGCGAGCTTATGAGATTCCGGAACTGCGTAGAAGGCTTACAAGAGAAGAGATGGATAATGCGATAAAACTGGCTGAGGAAGCTAGGCTCGTAAACTTCATAACATAAAGCTGAAGAGAAGCGAAACCTATTTCTCAAAGGGAAGTCATGTCTTAAAGAGAAAGTGAAGAAAATGCCTTATTGTCCAGAATGCGGTGGAGAAATGCAGTATATAATAGCCACGAAACACTATGTTTGTAAAAGCTGCGGTTTATCGGTGACACATCAAGAACTTATGGAGCTGCGAGAAAGATTTCGTCCATCGATAGAAGAGGAAGATGAGCGGGAGAAAAGAAGAAAAGAATACTTGAAATGGTGGCTCAGCAAGAAGAAATGACAGACTTAAAAAGATAATAAACCTTTTTATTAGCTTATGCTATTTTTACATGTAGATTAAAAGAAATACCAAGTTCTTTGCGGAATTTCTACTGGATTATTGTTTGAGCCTTTAACCGCTCTTTTACGTAGTTTTCATCCATCCACTCATCCTTATATTCATGCTCTACCCGTTCTCTAGCTGGGCACTTCTCCTTAATCTCATGCTCTGGAAGCAGACAAGAACCATCTGTGGCTAAATATGGACAGTTAAAATCTAAACATCTTCTACCCAATTCATCCCCCTCTTTTACTATAATTGTCTAACATTTAAATAGAATCGTAAAAATATATAA
>CBETPM010000129.1:0-3579 GCA_965538135.1 Candidatus Bathyarchaeota archaeon | reverse complement strand
CACGTTCTTGTTCCCCCACGTTTAGGCGGCGCTGTAAGAAGATGCCAGCAACTGCAAATATGGCGCCGCCCTCCTTGCTTTTTCAATATTTCTTCTTCATAAGTTCTCTAAGCCGGATATGGTCGACCACTTCTGGAATGGGGCTTTTTTCACAGGGTTGTTTACTGCATTATTATTTTCAAGATTGTTTGTTATAGTCTTTTTAGTAGCTAAAAAGAAGCCTTTGAGTGTTTATGAATTTATGCAGCATGACCACAGAGTAAATGCTTTTTAAAGAGAGATGTGTTTCATGTGGAAGAAAAATCCCTATAGCTTCTGAAGAGTGCCCATACTGTGGAGCGAAGCAACCCGCCTAAGTTTTAAGTCTCGGCCCCTTTTCTTCCACATGATAAGGCAACTTTTTCGTTCTAAAAACTACAAGTTTATCTTTAAATTCAGCTAAATAAGCCAAAACAAGTCTTTTTCCTTTCTTTGTTAAAGCGTAAACTGGAATGGATACGCCCAATTGCATCAGTGCCTTGCTGCCTATCTCTTTTCGAAGAATTTTCGAAGCACTTGCACAAGCAATATCCGCCTTAGCTATATGCCTCACATTCTCCTTGCTCACGCAAGTGTTGCAGACAGAAAAAACCAAAACCTTCACATCTGCAATTTTTTCAATTTTTCTGATTTCACTTATGGCTTCAGCTTGAAAACCGGCAACACTAACAGCAACACGTTTAAATCCTAAATCGAAAGCACGTTTAACTCCTTCAACTTGGTCAATACGGGCTTCAGCTTTATCTAAAACGACACCGCTTTCCGCCTCAATTCGCTTAATAATCTCTTTAACAGGCGAAGTTTTAACTATTCCAGTTAAACGGGCGCCGATGGCTTGCACAAGGGCACCCTTATTTGTTATTACTGTTCCAGCGCCTTCGCAGACAACAACTGCGCAGTCTATAAGTTCTTTTTCAAGCCAGACACGCATCATTTCAGAAGCCCCGTAAGCCACAACCGGTTCAGCATTAAGAATGCGGTTTGCACAACAGAAGCCAAAACCGGCGATTTTCATTTCAACACTCTTACGAACAGCATCCACATCAATCTCTTTAGTTCCGTACAAAGCCTCATGCAATGGACAGTACTTAACAGTAGGTCTTGTTAAAACTTCGACACCTTTCTTAGAAATTCTAACAAGGGCTCCACAACAGTAGATTACATGTTCACCTAATACACATGGAACTTTTTCCGTAGTTTTCAACCTTCCAAGAGTTGTCTTTTCAAAATTCAAAATAAAAGTCTACCTCTTAACCAAAGCTAACTAAAAGAAAGATTCTAGGTTAATAAAAGCTATTAAATTGGACTAGACAACTTACGATGGAGTGACTTGCGAATGAAAAATATTGCAGTTATAGGTGCCGGGGTCATTGGCGGAGCTATAGTAAAAAGTTTGTTAAAGAAAGGGTATAAGGGTAAGATCATAGCAACCAGACGGAGAATGGAAGAAATAAAAGAGCTTGAAAAGCTAGGAGCAGCAATTCTAAAAAACAATAAAAAGGCTGCTAAGGACTCGGAAATAATCTTTATTTGCGTAAAACCGAATGATGTTAAGGGGGTTCTTAAGGAAATAAGCAAAGAAGTGGAAGGAAAACTTGTAATTTCCACAGCAGCCACCATCCCTCTAGAATTCTACAAAAAAATAGCTCCTAAAGCTAAATTCGTCAGGATAATGCCTAATGTCGCCGTTTTAGTACAAGAAGCCTTTATTGCCTATTGTTGCGACAATAGTGTAACCAGTGAAGACAAAAAGAAAGTTAGGGAAATTTTTAATTTTATGGGCGTATCCGAAGAGGTTGAAGAAAAATATATGGATGCAATAACAGCGTTAAGCGGCAGTGGACCAGGATACATTTCCATAATTGTAGAAGCATTAATGTATGCTGGTCTAAGAGTGGGATTGCCAAGAGACTTATCTTTGTATAGTTCTGCACAAACTGTTTTGGGAACAGGAAAACTCATTGTAGAAACTATGGAGCACCCGACAAAAATAAAAGACATGGTAACGACACCTGGGGGAACAACGATTGAGGCAATTTATGAATTGGAAGGTAGCCAAATTAGACAAGCGCTAATGAAAGCTGTCAAGGAAGCAACCGAAAAATGTCGGGAGATTAGAGAAAAATTAGTCACAGAAAAATAATATTGTTGCAAACTAACGTAGCATTCTTTCAGTTTTCAGCCCTTATTCCTTTACGAATGGAAAAAGCTATTTTTGTTGTTCCTTGTTCACCATTTCATTAATCTGTTGCTCCATCATGTGACCGCGACAATAAACCAGAACTTTCTTGAGACCAACAACTTTCGCAGCAGCGCTTTTAACATCCATAGCCAGCTTAAAAGCTATAGGGCAAAACGGGCTTGATGGAATGAATTCCACTTTAACAACTCCAGGCTCTTCTTCCTTGACGCTTTTAATCATATGCATTTCAGCAAAGGACAAGCCCGTTTCGGGGTCAACAACCTGGCCAACAGCTTCTAACACTTTTTCTTCCAGTTCAGTCAAACTTTACACATCCATTTCTCGAGAATAGAAACAGACTCAAATATAAACTATCGCTTTAAGCTATCTCTTTTTAAGTACATGCGCCAGCTTAAAATCATGGTTCTCGGATGCGAAGCCTTAACTTCGTCTATCTTAGGTATAGCCGTATTATGAGGAGCTTTCAAGAGCTTATCTGGATTAGTGTAAGCTTCTTCACAAATATCGCGCATAGCTTTCACAAAGCGGTCAATTTCTTCTTTTTCAAAGGTTTCCGTAGGCTCTATCATAAGGGCTTCTTTCACGATTAATGGAAAATAGATTGTTGGTGCATGTAATCCATGGTCAAGTAAACGTTTAGCAATGTTCAAGGCTGAAACACCAGTCTCGTTTTTTAAAGGTTTAGCACTGAAGACGCATTCATGTTTTCTCGGCTTTTCACTGTCGTAAGGAAGCATCAAACCCCTAATCTCCTTCAACTTTTTCATCAAATAGTTGGTGTTCAAAACTGAAACTTCCGCAGCTTCCTTTAAGCCTTCAAATCCCAAACTTAAAATGTAAGCATAAGCCTTCAGAAGAACCGCAACGTTACCGTAAAAACACCGAATCTTTCCAATGCTTTCAGGCCTATCGTAATCCAGATGGTAAGATTCTCCATCAAAAACTATGCGTGGAACTGGTAGAAACTTCGCCAACTCTTTAGAAACCCCTACAGGCCCTGCTCCAGGGCCTCCTCCTCCGTGGGGTGTGCCAAAGGTTTTATGAATATTTATGTGAACTATGTCGAATCCCATGTCGCCGGGTCTAACCTTTCCTAGAAGCGGGTTTAAGTTTGCACCGTCATAATAGAGTAGCCCTCCAGCTTCATGGATGATTTTTGCTATTTCTTCAATGTTTTTTTCAAAAATTCCTAGCGTGTTTGGGTTTGTAAGCATCAAGCCAGCTGTCTTTTCGGAAACCACGGTCTTTAAGGCTTCTAAGTCCACGCATCCTTCACTGTCTGAAGGTACAACCACGACATTGAATCCTGCCATGGCAGCGCTTGCGGGGTTTGTGCC
>CBETPM010000128.1:0-3581 GCA_965538135.1 Candidatus Bathyarchaeota archaeon | reverse complement strand
GAAAAAATCGAAATTGGAGAAAATGAGCTGACCATAGCCAAATATAACTTCGCAATTTTAGTGAAGAATCTTGGAAATAAGGTTAAATCGGGTGTCGAGCAGAGAGACGCGGCTGTTATTGCGGGAGCAAAGGGAGCAACCACAATAGTTATGAAAGAAGGGCGTCTGCTTATTCCAGCGGTAAGCGAAGATTTAAGCAGAGATTTCCCGAAAGCTGCAAAACAAATTTTCAAACTTCTCAAACCCGAGGAAAACGATGTAGTAATTATTGCAAGCGCCGATGAACCCTCTAAAGCAGAATACGGAGTTTTAGCTGCCGCCTGGACCCTTGTAAACGACTGCTAAAGGAGTAATCCATTTAATGCGTGTATTTGTCTCCTCCGGCAAGAATGCGCTCTAAAGTCATGTTAAAATTTATCATTCCCTCATTTGTTTTGGCTGAAATCGGAACTAAAAGAAATTTTAACCCAAGCTGATGAATCGCACGCATCATGTTTCTGCTCAGCAAACGTTTTGTTCCTTCAAGTTTCTGTTCTATGGCAAATTCCAAAGTTTTCGGGTTTGCAGACCAGTCTACAATTCTATTAACTTCTTCTTTTGGAAGCAAATCGCACTTTGAGAGCAAATGCACTTGGGGAAGAAAGAAACGGTTGTAAACTGCTGCTGAGAGGAAAAGATTTGAAACATAGTTCAGCGGGTTCGCTGAAAAAACAGCGTCAAAAAGGTAAACTATGGCTTTAGGTTCTTTTGTAATTTCGCTTGCTATGTAGGGGCCGCTGACTCTAAAGGCAAAAAGCTCCATCTGCCCAGGAGTGTCCACCAATACAACGTCTGATTTTAAATCTTCAATTTCCTCTGAAATTTCTTCAATTCTGTCCGCAATCAAGTCTGCAGCCATTATTAAAGCGCCATTTGGTCCAAGACTGTATTCCTCCATCAAGTTTTCTATATTCACGTAATTGCGAACATCCACGTCGGGCGAATAAGGAAGTGTGAATGCTCCAGGGTCCAAGTTTACTATGGCAACCTCTTGTTTTGATATTTTTAGCCATTCGCTGAAGGCTGATGTTAAAAGAGATTTCCCAGAGCCCGCTGTCCCTATGATAAATATCATAAACATTTTGGGGGTCACCAATCCTATTTGATTATGTGCTAATTATCAAGCTTTGTTTGTTGGTAAAAGCTTTTCTTTAGGAGGGGATTTCTGGGGGTGTTGGCTCGAGGATTTGCGGTTGTGTTTGTCTTGTCATTAAGGCTATGACTGTGCCTATACAAATCACAGCTATTACAATTGTGAGAAGTAGAATAAAAAGCATGGAAACTATGGTTACAGCGTAGATAGGGCTGTCTGCTCCAGCATATTCTTCGTTTCCAGACCAGCTTGCACGAACATAGCATATGCCAGTTGTCTCCACTTTCCAAACATAAGTGAATCTTCCTTCTGAGTCAGTCGTAAGCGTTTGAAGAATTGTCCATGGCGAATTGTTCTCTTGGAGATATATTAAAACTGTTTCATTCTGTAATTGGGGTGAAAGTTGTCCAGAAATTGTGATGGTTCCTCCTTGAATGAGAAATATGGATGAAACTGTTAGCGATAGGGAAGAAGC
Source organism: Candidatus Bathyarchaeota archaeon (assembly GCA_965538135.1). Lineage (GTDB taxonomy): Archaea > Thermoproteota > Bathyarchaeia > Bathyarchaeales > Bathycorpusculaceae > PIXZ01. The sequence continues at coordinate 1,974 of CBETPM010000128.1, read as the reverse complement.
GGTTAAAGTTTGGTAGCTTGCGGAAACTTGCCCCGGAGCCACTTGTTCAGTGTTTTCTAAGCTGATTACTTTCACTGTTTTTAAGGCTTGTTTTAAATCGTCTGGGCATTCACCAACTCTCCATCCTATCTGCCAGTTTCCTCCAGTGCATTCAGCCACATAATATTTTACATTATTATCATTTGTCACGTAGTAGACTTTATCTCTTGCATCATAAGGTTCGTGGGAAAGACTGACACCAATATTCATGTGAGCCTCGCTTTTATAATATAAAAGCACAACATCCAAACCGCCAGCCTTTAGAATTGCCGCTGCAATATATGAAAAGAGGTCGCAGTCACCCTTGTTTTCCACAATTGTTTCTACCGGATATTTTACTGGCAAAGTTTCTACATAAGGTATTTGATGGACAATCATTAACACGCCGTTGGCAAAGTCCTCGTCATCTGTGTAAATTTGCCAGAGACTTTCGGCAACGGGTTCTAAAGCGTAGGGCGTAACAAATTTTGCGAAATCATCATCTGTGTTTAGCCTGTGGCTTTGAGACTGATAATACTCGTAAAGTGACTGGGAAATTGCAACATTCAATCTGTAATATGTGGAACCACCGGGGTGGTCTAGAAGTTGGTAGGATAAGCTGTAGTTTTCCGCTCTGCACAGAGGAAGCGAAGCAGATGATAAAATTAAAAATGCTATTACTAATAATTGGAATGTCAGTACTTTTTCTGCTCTTTCCATATGACATCTTTTTCCAGGTCTGGTTTAAGGCATTTATGAACTGTTAATCCATAGCAACAAACATTTTAGGTAAAAGGGTTGCTTCAATCACCAAATCAGTGTCTACCTAAACCCACATCGCAACCCTAAATAGCTTGAGCAAATCTGAAAAAATCCTTTCGGAAAATGACCTATTCTGGCTTTTTCTGCTTAACTTTTCCACCTCTTTTTTCTACAAGTTCAGAAAGCTGAATTATTGCTTTCCCTAAAAGGTTTTTAGCAGTTTGTGAGTCTTTCGCTGTTGTTGAAAAATGAATTTCTATGTGCGGCTTTTTCTCCTCACCTTTCGGATGGGATTTTATGTAAATGTAAGGATTGTCACGCATTGTCTTGTCAATAAGTGGTGCTAATGCAGATTCCATCATGCCATCTACATAAATACTTGCCTCAAAGAAGGTCATATCACCCGCTTCTTTCTTAAGCAATGGCAAAACTGATTCCTCAAAAATAGCTTCCATTTCTGAAGGAACACCAGGCAAAGCTATCAAAAAAGTATTTTTCAGCTTTATAAGAACCCCTGGAGCGGTTCCCACAGGATTAGGCAGAGGTTCCGCTTTTTCTGGAAGAGTTGCCATCTTAACTCTATGAGGTGTCAACTCAATTTTTTCTAGTTTCCCTGCTTTTGCGTAGGCATCATATTTTTCTTTGACCATTTTCAAAGCATTTTCGTTAATCTCCAGTTTACGGTTGAGAGCTTTTGCTATTCCTTCCAGCGTTTTATCGTCAAATGTTGGACCTAATCCACCCGTTGTTATTATGAACCGGGGTTTACGTTGTAATGCTTCACGAATCGCATTTGCAATTTCGTTAACGTCGTCGCTTACAACTGTTATCCTTTTTACGGCTATTCCTAGGGATGTTGCACGTTTAGCCATCCATTGCGCGTTAGTGTTTAATGTTTTTCCAATCAAAAGTTCATTTCCCACACAGATTATCTCCATTTGCCTATCCATTTTCTTTCCTTTCCCAGTTAGATGTTAAAAATAACTTGCTACTTATTTTTATGCTGTTTGTTATTCCGATTTTTACGATTTCAGAGTGAAACTTTTATACATTTATTCAGTAGATAAACATATTTTTAACTGATTGACTAATTTTTTGGAAAAAACATTTATATATTTTTACGATTCTATTTAAATGTTAGACAATTATAGTAAAAGAGGGGATGAATTGGGTAGAAGATGTTTAGATTTTAAC
>CBETPM010000127.1:0-3625 GCA_965538135.1 Candidatus Bathyarchaeota archaeon | reverse complement strand
AGCATTTTCTGGTACAAAAACAGCTGCCGCAATGGCTGTTGTCCATAAACCGTTCTTGTCACCCGTAGCTGACTGCGTAATGTTTGTTGTCTTTATTATCATCCCGCTGGTTTTGAAAAGCTGTTTTCTTTCGTCCCAAGCGGTCTCAGGGTCAAAGGGAATCCCCATGGTAGTAGCAAGCATAGTAGCCGCTAAATCTTCAGCGTAGTCACCCGCTGCCTCATCTGTTTGTCCATAAGAGTGGTGTTCTGAAAGGTAGCCATAATTGTTCTTGCCGGATGGAATAGCAACCCCTATAGAAGCTGCGATAAGCCTGTGAGGTTCGTTGGTTGAAACTTTGGCTAGAACAACAAAGGTTATCTCGCCTGGGCTCAGCATTTTCAAACCCTTTTCTTTAGAGATGAGCTTGCAGCCTGGGGGTATTATACTTGAAACGTTTACAATGTTGCAGTGGTGTATGCCAGCATTTCTCAGAGCTAGCTCGAAAGACTGTAGTTGCTCTTTGTGTTTTCCAACGCCTTTTGTTAGGAAGAAATATTTTGGAATCATTTTGCCAAACACTTGAATAAAATTGTGCTTATTAGCTTTTTGTTTTCCAACCCGATTTTAAAATAGTCTTAGGAGAAGGGAAAAGAATAACAACCATTGAACATAATTTATTTGAGGATATTAAATGCACCGTTACAGAAGCGTGTTCAAAGACGAGTCAAAACTTGACATAAGCTATGTTCCTTACAAACTTCCCCACAGAAATCAAGAACTGCACCTATTAACAGAGTTTTTCAGTTTTCTCCTCCATTTTCCAGAAAAAATGACCCAAAGAGTCTTAATAACAGGAGATGTGGGAACAGGTAAGACTGTTCTTTCTCAACGTTTTGGAGCAAACATAACCCGCGAAGCCTCAAAACGCGGAATAAGCTTGCGTTATGTGCATATCAACTGCCGAGAATACCGTGGAAGCCTCTTCCTCATATTACATCATGTTGTCTCCATTTTTCATCCAAACTTTCCGAAGCGCGGATACTCCGCTGAAGAGCTTCTAGGCATTCTCTTGCAAGTTTTGGATGAAGAGAACGCCTATGTAATTTTAGCTTTAGACGAGTTTGAAAGCCTCGTGGAAAGAGAAGGTTCAGAGGCAGTTTACAAGCTTACCCGAATACAAGAAATAAGACAGAATAAGCCCCAAAGAATATCGCTCATCTGTATTTTAAGAAAACTGGATGTTATTGAAAAATTAGATACAAGCACAAGGAGTACACTTCAATCTAACATCATACGCTTGGAAAATTATTCAAAACAACAGCTCACGGATATTCTCAACGACCGCGTTGCCCTTGCCTTTAAACCCCTCACAGTTCCAGAAGAAACCGTAAGCCTCATATCAGAACTCGCCTTTACGGAAGGAGGGAACGCCCGCTTTGGCATTGAACTGCTCTGGCGTGCTGGAAAACACGCGGATGCGGAAGAACTAGAAGCTGTGACGCCAGAATGTGTAAGAAAAGCCGTCTCAAGCGTAATACCCACGCTGAGAAAAAGCGAACTCAAACTTTTAAAATTTCATGAAAAACTCTTTCTGCTGGGCATAGCACGCTTTTTTAAAGAAAGCCAGAAAGCTTACGCTTCAATTGGAGAAATAGAAAAAGCCTACGCAGTAATATGCGAAGAATACAATGTTAAACCTTACAGTCACACACAGCTCTGGAAATACTTACAGACTTTTTCCAGTTATGGAATTGTTAAAACTGAAGTTTCAAATGTCAATACGCAGGGAAGGACAACACTCATTTACTTGCCAAACATTCCAGCCAAGGATTTGGAGAGAGAACTAACTTCTCTTTTAGAAAGCGAAAGAGCGTGAAAAGCTATGGATATAGAAGAATTTTTCTGTTCAAAGATTAGGATAAAAATGCTTAAACTTTTTTTGCAATTGGGCGAACTTAACGTTTCTGATGTTGCCCGCAGATTAGGCATCAACTATAAAACAACAGATAAGCACCTGAAAATTTTGGAAAAGGAAGGAATTCTACGACACACAACTTTCGGAAGAATTCGCTTATACAGAATCGACGAACGTTCGCCTAAGGTCAAAGTTTTGAAAAATCTTGTGGAAGTTTGGGAGCATTCAAATAGGTAATGAAGGCTATTAATTATTCTGGACGGATAAAACTTGATAAAGGAAGAGTTTGACAAGAATATAGCGGAAATGGAGGAAATTTTACAAAAGATTGCAAGCGACGTCGCTAAAGGCGTTATTTTTGAAAAACTTCCACCTTCCGAATTGCTTCAGAAGACTGAAACTTATGTTGACCGATTGAAGGATTTGGCAGTTAGCAGCGAAGAGCTTATGCTTATTCTAAAGCCGGAAAAGGCTAACACTATTAAGGCGATGTCGAAAAATTTCACACAAACACTTACCAATTATAAGGAGATTCTCATCCAGCATACTTCAGATCCGTCGGCCAATTCCCGTCTAGCCTTTGAACAGTTAAGAAAAGCATTAACCGACGGATCAGATTTTCTATTTTTAATGCGAGAAGCCAGAGACAAACCTTCCCCACTAATCGAAGGCATATTGAATTTTAAGAAGGCGTTAGAAACCAAGGGAGTTGTTATAAGCATAAAAGCGGAAGAAGATGTGGAACCCCTCATAAAATATGTTTTAAACCGTATTGACGAATTTAGAGCAGCTTTAGTGGGTTTAGAAAAGAAAGTTGGTGAGATGAAGCAGATTATGCGAGAGCTTCAAGAAGAAAGCCTAAAAATTCTTTCCGGCAGCGCTGGAAAAACGCCCGAAAAAGTTGAAAACTGCCGAGAAAATAAACAGCTTTCCCTTTCAAATTTTAAAACTGAAGAAGGGTGAAGAGTTTATGGCTATGGTTGATATTTCTGGCAAACCGAAAGTTTACCGCGAGGCAACAGCTATAGGAACTATCAAATTGAAGGCTGAAACAGTTCGCCTCATCCGCAGCGGTAAAATCGCTAAAGGAGAACCCCTATACACAGCGAAGGTTGCCGGAATTTTGGCAGCAAAAAATACTAGCATTCTGATTCCTCTTTGTCATCCTCTGCCCTTGACAAATGTTGAGGTAAATGCTGAAATCATAGATGATTACACAGTCAAGGTTACTTCCACTGTGAAGACTAAAGCCCAAACAGGTGTTGAAATGGAAGCTTTGATCGCAACAGCTGTAAGCCTTCTAACAATCTGGGACATGGTTAAACAGTATGAGAAAAATGAGGAGGGACAATATCCCACCACTTTTATTGAGAACATTCGCGTTGTTAAGAAAGTGAAGAAGGAATAACAGGTGAGCGAAAGCACTAAAAGACACAAGGCTGAAGCGCCTACAAAACTAAGATTTGGCATTTACGTGTGTAGCACTTCACGATACCAGAAAATTATAAACGGCGAGTCTGTAGAAGATTTTTCAGGAAAACTGATTGAGTCTTTTTTGAAAAAGGCAGGACATGAAATAGTTTTTAAAAGGATTATTCCAGACGATAAAAAGTTGATCGAGCAAAGTATTCGAGAAGTTTTGGCATCAAAGGATGTGGACGTTACAGTATTTTGTGGCGGAACAGGGATAGCGCCTTCTGACATCACCATAGAAACTGTACTGCCGTT
>CBETPM010000126.1:0-3636 GCA_965538135.1 Candidatus Bathyarchaeota archaeon | reverse complement strand
CAATTTATGGTAAATGGGCGTACGCTCCTCCCTTATTGCGTTATTGGGAATTCCAAATGATTAAAAAGCACCTTAAACGTTTACAAGTCGACGGTAAAGTGGAGAAGCAGGGAAACATTTATTTCAAAATTTAGATCCAAAACTTGTTAAAAAGAAATTGGAAAAAGGGCGATACTTGGGTTTACTTTTACTTTTTGTAAGTATAGAAGCCTTTGCCTGTTTTTGTACCCAATTCTCCTTTTTCGACCATTTCCTCTAAAAGTGGGCTGGGTTTGTAAAATTCTCCATATTTTGCCTCTATTTCTTTTAGTTTAGAAACTACAACATCTACTCCGATAGAATCAGCAAGTTCAAGGACTCCTATTGGCATGTTGAAGCCTAACTTCATTGTCTTGTCGATGTCCTCCGCTGTGGCTATGTTGTTTCTTATCAGTTCTGCAGCCATGTTAATTGAAACATAGGTTGACGTCATAGGGTCAAATTTTTCCGCCTTTTCCTGAGGTATTTGCGGCATCGCCCACTTTCCTTTGTCTGGGTACGTGTAGAAGCCCTTTCCAGCCTTAACTCCAATTTCGCCTTTTTCAATTTTCTCTTTTATTATAGGAGCAACTTTGAAGTTTGGCTCTCTCTCTTCCATGAACTTCATAACATGGTAGGCTATATCTATTCCAGTATAATCTAATAGCGCGAACATGCCCATCGGCATTCCCGCTTTATACATTGTTGCAGCGTCTACCTCTTCAATTGTATATTCGCCTTTGGAGACCATCCAAGCTACAAGGTTTGTACCTGCAATGGTTACTCTGTTTGCAATAAATCCCGGCACATCTTTTTTGCATAGCACGGGTTCTTTTCCAAACTTCTTTGCTAAGTCTATTGTCACATCGAGTGTTTCTTGGCTTGTTTTTTCTCCTTTTATCACTTCAACAAGTCGCATCATTTGAGCTGGATTAAAGAAGTGCATTCCCACAACTTTTTCCGGACGATTGGTTGCTTCAGCGATTTCCGTTATGGGAAGCGCGCTTGTATTTGTAGCCAGAATCGCATGCTTGGGAGCATAACCATCAATTTCTTTGAATATTTGCTTTTTTAATTCTAGCCGCTCTGGAATTGCTTCAATTACGAAATCAGCGTTTTCTACAGCTTCTTTTAAAGAGATCAAAGTTTTTATTCTGCTCAGGACTTTTTCTGCTTCAGCAGGTGATAATTTTCCTTTTTCAATAAATTTTCCAACACTCCATCTAATGTTTTTCATCCCCCGATCGATAAACTCTTGGCTTATATCTCTCATGGCCACATTAAAGCCAGCCATTGCAGCAACTTGAGCTATTCCGTGCCCCATTGCACCAGCACCCATAACCGCAATATTCTTAATCTCCATTTCAATCACCATTTTTGTTAAATACCGTAATTTGAAGACCCTCTTATAATATTTTTCATAAAGCCTCTCATTTTCGATTGTTACGCTTACTGTTTAAGTCAGCTTAATTGACTATTCACTTAGCTTAGCTTTTTGATGTTGAACGTAAATAAAATATATAAACAGACAGCTTCAAGGAAGTGTCGAGCCAAACTAGAACCAAAAGTATGACAAAACCTAATGCTGAATTAATCTTGAATGCAGCAGTCCTTCTCTCCTTGAAAGAGTCGTAAACTTTTTCTTCAATCTCGGAGAAATCGTATTCATATGCTTAAATGGAAAAAAATTGCTGATCACTTCATATCAATTAACGTTGGCAAGGAATACGATAAAAAACCCTATTACTGGACAACATTTTACTATTATAAAGGCCTCATTGTAGACACGGGTTGCCCACATACAGCTGAAGAAGCCACAAAGTTTATTGAAAACGTGGAATTAAACGTGAATGCCATCTTATTGACTCATTATCACGAGGACCACAGTGGTGGAGCCTACTTATTCAAAGAAAAATTCAACGTTGACGTGTTTGCACCTAAAAAATCAATGGAAATACTTGCAAACCCTCCCGAAATACCAACATACAGACAAATTGTTTGGGGCCAACCAAAACCAGTTAAGGCTATTCCACTCAAAACCGAAATGAAAATTGACGATTTAGTCATTAAAACTCTTGATACACCGGGCCACAGTTTCGACCATGTCTCCTTTCTAATTGGGCACAACCTGTTTATCGGCGACTTAATGGCGAATCCAAATCCGGTAATTATACTGAGAGAGGAAGACTCCATAAACGTGATAGAATCCCTTAAGAAGCTTTTAAAAGTAAACTTTGAAAAGGCTTATGGAGGCCATGGAATTTGGAAGAAAGATGACGTGAAAACTACTCTAAATAACATGTTAAAGCTAAAGGAGAATGTTGAGGCACTTTGGCGCATGGGGCTAAATACAGAGCAGATTACAGAGAAAATTTTCTCCAATGTACCAAATAAGGTTCTTCAAATGGAAGAAGTAAGTGAAGGTGAATGGTCTAGGAAGAATCTTGTTGAATCACTTCTTGGAATGAGGCACAAATCTACTGGATAATATCGGAAATGAACAATAAGTAGGCTACGTTCAATTTTGTTGTCTTTCATATAAAGCTATTTAAAGAATCATTAAAGATAGATATCTCTTCGAAAGATCGTAAAAGGTGAAAATATGATAGAGAATGATTTTCTAAGCACCGAAGAGGAGGTCAAACTTAGAGGGGAAGTAAAGGACTTTGTGAAAAGCGTTGACCCTGAGCTCTTAAGAAAAATGGATAGAAACGAGGTTGACTATCCTTTCGAGTTTCTCCATCAAGCGGCAAAAAGAAAACTATTGGGGCTTCGTTTCCCAAAGGAGTACGGAGGAAGAAGTATGACGTGGACTTCAGAAATGGTAGCCTTAGAAGAAATTGGCATTTTAGGGATGGGACTTGGATGTAGCTACGCAATGGTCAGCATAGTAGGGGAAGCATTGAATAAGTTTGGAACAGAATGGCAGAAAGAAAAGTTTCTAAAACCAATAATTAAGGGAGAAAAAATCTCTGCAGAAGGTCTAACAGAACCTAGGGGTGGGAGTGACTTCTTTGGGACAACGACAAAAGCCGAGAAAAGGGGAGATAAATGGTTAATAAACGGAGAGAAAAGATTTATTGCAGGTGGTAAAGCCGCGGATTTCTACTTAATATACGCAAGGACAGATCCCAAAGCGCCTGGACACAAGGCTTTAACAACCTTCTTGGTTGAAAAAGAAATGGGTGTGAAAATAGAAGAAGTCTATAATCTTTTGGGATTTAGAGGTATGGGAACAGCAAGAATAGTTTTCAAGGACGTTGAAGTGCCCGATGAATATAGAGTGGGCGAAGTGAACGGCGGTTCGGTCATATTTAATCACATGATGGTTCCAGAAAGACTAACATCCGCTGCAGGAGCCATAGGAACAGCAAGAGCCGCCCTGGAAATAGCAATAAAATATTCAACAAAAAGGAAAGCATTTGGAATGCCAATACGAAATTTTCAAGCCATTAACTTTAAAATAGCTGAAAGCGTATCAAAAATTGACGCAGCAAGGGCGCTTGTTTATACAGCGACAAAGGCTGCAGACGCCGCAGAAAAAGGGTTATCAGTAGACCCAAGGCGCCTTGTGAGTGAAGCAAAATTTTTTGCAACCGACACCTGCTGGGAAACAGT
>CBETPM010000125.1:0-3655 GCA_965538135.1 Candidatus Bathyarchaeota archaeon | reverse complement strand
CATAAGCGACTGGGGAGAACCATATTTGAACCATGTTTGTGGAGTGAAAACTCTTCCAGCGGATTTTGAAAGTCTTTTGCCGCTTTTGTCTAGGAATAATTCGTATTTGGCATGAGCTGGCGGTTCCCAGTTGAAAATTTCGCGGCATATACGATCATTCACCCGCACGGAATCTGCAATCTCCTTTCCATAAGCTTCAAACCTAATGTCTAAGGCTTTCCACCTAACAGCAAACTCGCCCTTCCAACTAAGCTTACCTTCGCCGTTTCGAAAATCCACCTCGCCCTCGTGCCCACAGCCTTCAAGCCATCTACCCTTAACTTCCATCCCTTCACACCTGTAAAGAATCCTGTTTTCTTCGGGTAAGAAATCATAGGCTTTTGTAGTGTAAATTCGCCCGCAGTTTTCGCAAACAGCAAAATAGGGAAGAACCTCCAAGAACTTTTCTTGTCCCACCTCTTCCTTCACAATTTCTCCAATTCTTTTCGCGTTCAAAAGCACCGTTCTGATTTCCTCGTTAAACAATCCTTTCCGGTAAACCTCTGTGCCTGACATAAACTTGTATTCTATTCCACACTTGTCAAGAGCCTCAAGTAACAGCAAAATCATGTGTTCACCATAGCTTTTGTGACAGCCAAAAACGTCGGGGCTATCGGTTACTGGGCGTCCTAAATGCTTTTCTAAAGATTTTGGAAGTCCAACTGGAACCTTTCGCAAGCCGTCCTTGTCGTCTGCAAAAGCGATAAGCTCCGAATCGTAGCCTTGTTCTCTAAGGGCTAAGGTTACCGCAAAAGACCTTGCAGCATCGCTTAAATTGCCAATGTGGGGAAATCCCGAGGCGGCGATTCCCATTTCTGTTCTAATAAGGTCTAGGCTTCTTCCAAGCTTCCGCTCTCGCTCCACTATTTTTGCAGCCATTTTGTCGTACCATGTGCCACGACCAATTATCTTCTCTTGCATTCTACGCCAAACCTTCATTAACAATTAGAAAAAGCAGATAAAAGTGTTTAGAAACTTGTTTTTCCGAATTAGAATCCTGTAGAGGGAATGTCGCCTTTTATCATTGTTCCAGTTGCGCCGTCGAGCCAAAGCTGATAAGTTTTACTTTTATACTCGTATTTTATGAACCAGATAGGCGCATGCAAATAGACAGCCTGTTCTATTTTGACATCGTTTTTCATCTCGATAATCCTGTCCACATCCTGCAGTGCTAAATAGCGATGATGCTCAATGATTTGCTGCTTCGCAAGTTCCACAGCTTCCTCCTTGTTCATTTCACTGTTCAAGGTCTCGGCGAACCCTTCAATTTTCCTAAAATCATAAGGAACCTTGCCCTCTAGCGGCACGTCATATTCTCTTGTGGGAAAATCTGTGGATTTTCTAGCTAAAACCACCCAATTATAATGTTTTTGAATTTGTCCTTCTTTAACCACTGGAGGCGCTATTCTCTCAAATATTCCCTTATAAACTGTTTCAGCTTCAGCAGTTACAATCCAGAAAGGCAAATACACAAGTCTTTTTTCCAAAATTTTCGATTTTTTAGCTAAGTCAGAAGGTTTAAGAAAACCTGTTCGCATCCAATTCCTTATCGGTTCTTCAATTTTTTCTTGATCATACTTGTTCAATAACATTGAGTGCTCAAAAGTGAAAGCCTTTCCAGTTTCTATAACCATGGTGTAACCGCAATATCTACAAGTAGCCAATATTTCGCCGGGTTCAAAAGAAATCGGTGCTCCACAATGCGAACATCGAATCTCCTGAACAATAGACATGCTTATTCACGCTTTCGATTTTCTCTTTTCAAAATCTCCCTAGCCACAATAACGCCAGAAGCTGAAGCCTGCACAAGACCTCTTGTCACTCCAGCTCCATCGCCGATAGTGAACAAATTGCGAACTCTTGTTTCGAGACAGGGGCTTAGCTGAAGCTTTGAAGAGTAAAACTTAACTTCAACACCGTACAAGAGCGTGTCTCGAGAGTAGATTCCAGGAGATATTTTATCCAAAGCCTGAAGCATCTCCCTTATGTCAGCAAGATAACGATAGGGCAAAACGAAGCTTAAATCGCCTGGCGTAGCGTTTTTTAATGTAGGTGTAACAACGCTTCTTGAAATTCTTTCTGGTGTTGACCTTCTTCCAGCTTCTAAATCGCCTAAACGTTGTATGATTACTCCTCCACTGAGAAGGTTTGAAAGTCTGGCAAGATATTTACCGTAAGCTATTGGCTCTTTAAAAGGCTCAGTGAAAGACGTGCTTACAAGAATGGCGAAGTTAGTGTTTTCTGTTTTTCTTTCAGCATAGCTCTGACCATTAACCGTTAAAACACCATTGTAGGATTCTGTTATAACCTCGCCATAGGGGGCTACACAGAAAGTGCGAACATGATCGTCAAAGGATTTTGAATAGTATATCAGCTTCGGCTCGTAAAGAGCATTTGTTAACTCTTCCATTACCGAAGCCAAAACTTCCACCCTTATTCCAACATCCACTGGATTATTAAGAGTTTTAAGTCCTAAGGCTTGGGCTTCAGACTGGAGCCATTCTGCTCCGCTTCTTCCAGGAGCCACGATAACATATTTTCCGAAGAATTTTTCGCCGTCAAAGGTTTCAACACCTTCCACACAGCCGTCCTTCACTATAAGTCCTTTAACATCCCTTTTTGGTTTAAAGTCGATTTTGCCATCCAATTTCTGCCGCATTTTACGAAGAGTTTCGGCACATTTCTCCGTGCCCATATGCCGTATTTTTTGACGAACAAACTTCAACCCAGCCAGAGAAGCCTTCCGCTCGATTTCCTCCACCTTTTCCAAGTCGCCTCCGTAAACATGCTCCGTAGCACCAAATTTCAAGTAAACTTTGTCCACATAATCTATGAGCCTTTCAAGCTCTTCAGATGAAATGTACTGGTTAAGCCAACCGCCTACCTCGGTAGACAATGTGAGTTTTCCGTCGCTGAAGGCGCCCGCACCGCCCCATCCGGATAAAAGCAGACACGGTTCACAGTGGACACATTCAAAGCCGCGGCTTGCAGGACATTTACGTTGGTTAATGTCTGGGCCTCTGTCCAGCATGAGAATCTTGAAATCGGTTTTTTCCGTTAGCTCAAGGGCTGCAAAAATTCCAGCCGGTCCAGCTCCAACAATTATTACGTCATATTTCAAAGGGCGTAGTCTCCTGAAACCCAAAAGTAGATGTGATAACTTGCATATATTTTTAGCGAGAAGGTAGCATGTTTCAGTGGTGGGGGACTAGGCATAGGAACTTAACGGTTTTTTCGCCTGTATTTTTGAATTGGTGTTTTTCGTTTGGCGGAATAAAAATGACATTGCCTACCTTAAATTTTCGTTCTTCTCCACCGCCGAAAACTGTTCCTTCACCTTCAAGTATGAAGACCTCATGTTCCCAAGGATGACTGTGAAGAGGGCTGTAGCCGCCGGGCTCCATTTCAAAAAGTCTCATGGCAAAGTTTTCGGCGCCCATATCTCTTGTGATAAGCCATCGCACTTTTAGTCCATGGGCTCCTTCTTCAGCAATCTCGGCTTTTACATCAAGACAATGAAACAACTTCATATAACCATATTTTTACTCAAAGAGTGTTAAAAAGTTTATTAGTGTTTTTCTCTGTTTTTAACGGTTTATCAGTCGTTCTAGTGCAT
>CBETPM010000124.1:0-3699 GCA_965538135.1 Candidatus Bathyarchaeota archaeon | reverse complement strand
AGTGGACCATCTAAATCTGGAAATTGAAGAAGGGGAAATTTTTGGATTCTTAGGCCCTAATGGTGCAGGAAAAACAACAACTTTGCTTATGCTCATAACTGTTATTAAGCCGACAGAAGGCACGGCTTTTGTTGGACCTTATGATGTTACGCGGGAGCCTGACAAGGCTAGAACTTTGATCGGCATGGCTTTCCAAGAGCCTAAACTTTTGTGGGTTAGTACGCCTTGGGATGTTTTGGACTGGCATGCAAAAGTTTGTGGTTTATCCTCTGGAGAGCGAAAAAAGAGGGTTCGGTGGGCTTTAGAAGAACTTGAGTTATGGAATGAGCGGCACAAGAGCATTCATGGTTTTTCTGGTGGTATGCGAAAAAGAGTTGAAATAGCTAAAATACTGATTCAGAGGCCTAAAATCGCCATAGTGGATGAGCCCACTGCGCAAATAGATATTGTGGGTAAGCATAGAATTTGGAACATGATCCGTACTTTAAGAGATGAAGGTTCAACCATACTGCTTGCCACTAACGAGCTTTACGAGGCAGATGTGCTTTCTGATAGAGTTGCAATAATCCATAAAGGCAAACTTCTCGTTTGCGATGAGCCTAAAAAACTGAAAGATAGCATAGTGGGCGGCGACGTGATAGAGGTTGTTCTTGAGAAAGAGGTTCCTTTAAAAATTACTGAGGAATTAAAGGCGATAAATAGGATCGTGAACGTTTTAGCTGTTAAACCGAACCATTTAAAGATTTACTTAAACCAGGCAGAAGAGGTTTTACCGCGAATTACAGAGTTTTTCATGAAAGCGCAAATTCCCATAGAGTCTATTCAAATGAGCGAGCCCTCACTTGACGATGTATTTGTGCATTACACTGGCTTAACTATTGAAGAGGCTCAAAGAAGATGATAAACCTGAGAAATGTTTGGATTGTTGCAGAAAGGGACATGCGCACTTTTCTACAATACAAATTTCTGCTGATAATGCGGGCAATATGGTTTCTCGCCCAAATTGCCCTTTTCGGCTTAGTAGTCAACAGAATGCTCAGACCGGAGGTTCAAGAGGTTGTTGGAGGTAGCTACTTCAATTTTTATGTTGCTGGGATAATCATAACAATGCTTTATTCCACGGCAGTTTTCATAGGATATGATATTTACGAAGAGGCAGACCACGGCGTAATCGAATATTTACTGAGTATTCCCATTTCTCGCAAAGAACTTGTCCTCGGAAGATCTATTGGCGGAGGATTAAGAAGTTTCCTTTATGTTAGTCCCATGATGCTTTTTGTCCTATACCTTATAGGCGTTTCAACTCCTCTGCAGCTTCTAGTAGCTTTCGCATCCCTTTTCCTTTTCACTTTTGGCGTGGCAGGCTTCAGCATAACTTTGGCTGTCAGCATAAAATCCTCTGACAAATTTGACATATTATTGGGTGTTGTTGACGCGGTAATTGTGAGGTTAAGCACAACCCTTTATCCAATAGCCTATATGCCCAACTACTACGCAGTCATCGCCCAATTTAATCCGTTGACGTTTGCTGCCGACCTTTTCCGATGGGGAGCGGGAATAGAATCTGCCCTTGTAACCTCTCCATGGACTGCCACTTTTGGAATAGTTCTATTTTTCTCAATTTTCACTTTTCTAGGCATTATTTTGCATGAAAAAAGAATTGAGGGTGGAGGATGGCAGTAAAAGCCATAACGCACATAATGGAGAGAGATATCCGATACTTTTTCCGTTTCAAATGGTGGGTAGCTGGAATGGTCAGCATGAATCTTGCTGACCTATTTATTATGGCTGTAGTTTACACGGGAATGGTTAATCCAAACCTTGTAATAATAAATTATTTCGTGTTTTTCGCTCCAGGGCTAACAATCACCGCGTTGTTTGCCGCGGCTTTCATGATTGGCAGAGAAGTAAACATAGAGATTAGACGCGATATAATACATTACATGCTTAGTTTGCCTATAAAAAGGTGGGAACTAGCCTTTGGAAGAGTTCTTGCCGGTGGTGTCAGAGGATTAATTTACATGAGCCCCCTTCTGTTGACAACTTTAGCTATAACCTATTTGTTCACAAGAGTTTTTCCTTCCCCGATTGAACTGCTTACAATAATTTTTGCTCTGTTTTTAGTTGCTATTGGAACTTCTGGGCTTAGCATTTCTTTGGCACTTTCCACTACAAGCTTTGAAAAGTACATAACCATGAGAGGTGTTGTCTACTACGTGCTTTTCTTCTGTAGTACAGTTTTTTATCCCATGACACTTATACAAAGTTCGCTGCCCACACCATTAGTGCTGATAGCTCAGTACAATCCTCTAAGCTGCGGTGCAGATCTGTCCAGAGCCTTTCTGTTGGGAAGTCCTTCTTTCGCTTATTGGATGCTTCTAGACCTTAGCATATTTGCGCTATTTTTTGCTTTAATTGCTGCTTCCGCTTACAAAAGAGCCATGCAGAAATAGCATTTTTCACACGTTTTAAAAGTTAAATTTATGAGTGTGAAAGGCATAGTTTCTTTCCCTCCCCCTCCATGGAGAACTTTCATTGAAGGTTCACTCTATGCGCGATGTGAAGAGCATCTTTGAACCTAGAAGCGTTGTTTTGATAGGTTCAAGCAAAATTAAAGAAAAAGTGGGGATGACCTCTCCGCAACTTTTTAAAAGCATAATTTATAACATGAAGAAATTTTTTCGAGGAAAAACATACATTGTAGACGTAGATGGCAAAGCTGGACATGCAAGTGTAAGTAAGCTAACAGAAATTCCAGAACTCGCTGTAATGATGCTTCCGCCAGAACATTCTCTTAAAGAGACGGAAAAATGCGCAAAAAAGGGTGTGGAGGCAATAATAGCTATAACAGGCGGTTACAAGAGTCACCAAAGAGAACACCTACTCAAAATCAGAGAAGAATATGGCATTAGAATTCTCGGACCCAACACAATTATGGGCGTTATAAACACTGCCAACGGCTTGAACACAACGTTTGAAAAAAATGTTATGCCAAAAAGAGGAAAAATTGCAGTTATATCTCAAAGCGGCGGAGTGGGCGCTTGTTTACTGGACTGGGCATGCTTCTACAATGTAGGTATAAGCAAGTTTGTCTTTGTAGGCGATAAAGTAGATGTGGATGATGTTGACTTATTACGGTATCTTGGCAGAGACAAAGAAACTAAAGTCATCTGCCTATACATGGAAGGAATAAAAAATGGCAGACAATTCATAGAAGAAGCGCGAAAAATCGTTAAAAGAAAACCCCTCCTTGCCTTAAAGGGTGGAATAACCCAAGAAGCAGCTCGAAGAGCCAAGTCCCACACGGCTTCAATTGCTGGCTCAGACGAGATTTTCAATGCTGCCTTCAAGAAGGCGGATGTAATACGTGTTGAAAACATAGAAGAGTTAATGGATGCAGCCATAGCCCTTTCAAAACAGCCACCAATGCGCGGGGACAACATCGCCATAGTAAGTAATGTGGGCGGACCAGCAATATTGGCTGCTGACGCTGTGGCGAAAAACTCACTTAAACTCGCCGCCTTATCTCAAAGTAGAAAAAGGAAAATTGAGAGTTTGTTTCCAGGAGTAGACGCAGCAAATCCCATTGATATGGTAGCTGATGCAAAGGCTGAAAGATACGAGAAAGTGCTTGACATTGTTTTGGCAGACAAAAATGTAGACGGTGTTTTGGTGATAAACATGCTTAAATCCACCTTT
>CBETPM010000123.1:0-3764 GCA_965538135.1 Candidatus Bathyarchaeota archaeon | reverse complement strand
TGGATATCTTAGATGAGGAAATGCGCCAATTCCGCAAATCTTAATGTCAAAGGGGTGTAAACTGCACTTTCTTCATTTCTTCAAAAACTTTCTTCACCATAGACGATGTAATATTTCCCAAGAAGCGAAGTGTAACATGAATGTTTCGAGGCTCAACAAGCTTCAAATAAGCCCCGGTTTTCACAAGGAGGCTCTGCATGTCTCTTATCCGTTTTAAAACTGCTTCGCTGTCTATGTCAAAGGCTATGAAACTTCTTATAGACTCTGGCATTTGCAATTCCTTCCTTACCTATTTCCCTCTTTTCTTCATAAATGCTTTTAATCTAAAAAACTATCCTACTAGCCAGAACGCTCAAAGGGAAGGGATAGGCAATGTCTGCAGAAAAACTTGTCGTGGGCTTGGCTGGAATGCCTGGAGCAGGAAAAGCTGTGGTCGTCGATGTCGCCGTGGAGAAGGGTTATAGTGTTGTGGTTATGGGCGATGTTGTTAGAGAGGAAGCTGCCAAAAGAGGTTTAGAGCCTAATCCCATAAATCTTGGAAAAATAATGCTTGAATTGAGAGATAAAGAGGGGAATAATGTCATAGCCAAGAAATGCGTCTCAAAAATAGAAGAGGCAGAGAAACAAAAAGTCATTGTAGATGGTGTGAGAAGTTTAAGCGAAGTTGAAGAGTTTAAGAAACACTTTCCGAAATTCACTTTAATTGCTGTATACGCGTCTCCGGAAACGAGGTTTAAGAGGCTTTATCACCGCCAGAGAAGCGACGACCCGAAAAATTGGGAATTATTCTATGAAAGAGACATGAGAGAACTCGGCGTAGGTTTAGGAAACGCTATAGCCATGGCGGAACATATTATAGTCAACGAAGAAAAGCTGGAGACAGTAAAAGAAAAAATTAGACAAGTTTTGGAAAAAGTTGAGGAAAAATGGATGAAGTAAAGGTTTACGTTGAAGTGGAAGTAAACCCCACAGAATCCGAGGAAAAAGTGAAAAAAGCCGTAGAAAATGTTTTCGGCAATATCCAAACGAGAATTCAGCCCACTGGTAAAGGCGCTTTGTTAACTGCTGAAGCTAAAGGTCTTGAAGCACTTACCAAGCTTTATAATCTATTGCGTAGAGAACGTATCCGAGACGCTGCGAGAGGGGTTCTTTTCGAAGGCTTAAAGGGAAACACTATAACTTTCTTTTTAAACAAGCAGGTTGCCTATGCTGGACATATCTCCTTTTCCAAAGAAGTTGCGGAATCACCTTTAGGTCCCATCAAAGTCGAAATAAAATGTGAAAATCCACGTCAATTGATCGATTGGCTTGCGCCAAGAACCATGTGAAAGGTGAAAAAGGGATGAGTTTACAAAAAGTTTATGAGTATGTAGATGGGCATTCTGAAGAGTTTGTCCAAGACCTTGTAAAGCTCGTTAGACAACCTAGTGTCTCTGCGAAAGGAGAAGGAATAGAAGAATGCGCCCACATTGTAGAGGAGTTGCTGGCAAAGGTGGGATTTTCAACGAAAATCCTCAAAGGCAGAAGGGGAAATCCTGTTGTTTACGGAGAAAGGCTTTCCAAAAAATCGTCCAAAACGCTGCTCTTTTACAATCACTATGATGTGCAACCTCCAGAACCCCTTGAAGAATGGAAATACGAACCTTTTAGCGGCACAATAGCCGATGGAAAAATTTATGGAAGGGGTGCCTCAGATAATAAAGGCAACATCGTATCTAGACTGAAAGCTGTTCAAGCATTTTTAGAAGTTACTGGGCATGTGCCTGTTAACATTAAATTTTTCATTGAAGGCGAAGAGGAGATAGGTAGCCCTAACCTAGAGCCTATAATACGCAAATTTAAGAAATTGCTTTCTGCGGATGCGGTTATATGGGAGTTCGGCGGCACTGATAGGCGTGGAAGACCCCACTTATATTTAGGGCTTAAGGGCGTTTTATCCGTAGAACTGAAAGCTAAAGGTGCATTGAAGGATGTTCACTCGGCAAACGCGCCTTTGATTCCTAACCCGGCTTGGCGTCTTGTTTGGGCCTTAAACTGTCTAAAAGACAGCGAAGAAAAAATCCTGATTGAAAACTTTTATGAAAATGTTGCTCCGCCTTCCTCAGAGGAAATTGAATGTTTGAAAACTATTCCTTTCGAAGAAAAGGAGACGAAAAAGGAACTTGGATTAAAAAAATTTTTGAAAAACAAGTCTGGGATTGAAGCCTTAAAAACGCTTTTGTATGAGCCTACATGCACCATTAACGGTTTATTGTCTGGGTACACAGGCAAGGGTTCCAAGACAGTGTTGCCCCGCGAAGCCATGGCTAAACTTGATTTTAGACTTGTTCCAAACCAAAGCTCAGAAGAAATTTTCAAAAAACTGACTAAACATTTGAAAAGGCAGGGTTTTGGCGATTTAAAAATAATTAAGCATGGTTCTACAGAGCCTACAAAAACACCTATAGATGACCCTTTTGTGAAGTTGATTGCAAAAACTGCTGAAAAAGTTTATGGCAAAAAGGCCGTCATTTACCCGTTAAGTGCTGGTTCTGGGCCTATGCATCTTTTCAGAAACTTCTTAAGGGTTCCCGTGGTTTCTGCTGGTTGCAGCCATCCCGAAGCCAATACCCATGCGCCCAATGAAAACTTAAAAATTGAAAGTTTTATCCGTGGAACAAAATTTATCGCGACTTTGATAAGCGATTTTGCACAGTAGCTGGTGCCCGTTTTTGTCTGTTAAAGCAACTATTACCAATAAAGGCGCGGTTTTGCTGGGAAAGTATGTTGCTTGCGATGCTGCGGAAGATTCCAAACCTGTACGGGTGGTAACTCATGCCCATGCCGACCATATGGTTGGCTTACAGCGGAGTTTGAGAACATGTGAAAAGGTTTTGATGACTAAAGCCACCAAGGACTTGATTGATGTTTTGAGAGGACCCCTTTTTCTTATGAGGGGTTTTGTGGAAACACTGGATTACGCTAAAACTCTTCGTTTTGAAGAAGAGTGTATAACCTTCTTTCCAGCAGACCACATTTTAGGCGCTGCGCAGGTTCTGGTTGAGGATGCTGAGGGTACGCGGATTGTTTATACTGGAGATTTCAGGATTGACGAAACTCCAGTTTTGGACGCTGACGTTTTGGTTATGGAAGCTACTTACGGAAGCCCAGTATGTAAGCGTGCTTTCGGCAGGGATGTTAAAGAATTGTTGGTTTCGATTGTTAAGAAGGGATTGCAAGAGGGGCCTGTTTATGTTTTTGGGTATCATGGCAAAGTTCAAGAGGTTATGCAGATTTTGCACAAAGCTGACTTAAGAGTTCCGTTTATTGTGCCTGAAAAGGTTTTTCACGTTTCGAAGATCTGTGAGGGGCACGGTATGCGTTTGGGGCGTTTGATGCTTTCTGAAGAGCGTGAGGCCAAAGAAATTTTGCGGCAGAACGTGCCATGCATAGCTTTTTATCATATGGCTTCCAGAAGCAAAGTGGGTAGGGATGCTTTTCGGGTTTATGTTAGTGGTTGGGAATTTAATGAGCCGTGCAAGGAAATTTCTCCGAAGGAGTATGTTGTTGCTTTAAGCGATCATTCGGATTTTGATGGTTTGCTGGAGTATGTGAGGCGTTCGAAGCCACGGCGTGTTATTGCGGATAATTATCGTGTGGGTTATGCTGAGGTTTTGGCTAGGCAGATTCGCAGGTGTTTGGGTGTTTCTGCTGTGGCTCTTCCGAAGAGGTAATGGGGCGAAATGCTTTCCCTACTGCAGTCAGAGTTCTTTGCATTGCTGGGC
>CBETPM010000122.1:0-3771 GCA_965538135.1 Candidatus Bathyarchaeota archaeon | reverse complement strand
TGTTTTCTCTTCTATTTCGCTTGTGATTTCTTCTATTGGTTTTGGCGGTGGTGTTGTTGCCATGGTCCAACCTATCCATGCACCTATACCCATCACCGCTATGAAGGCTATGAAAACAGGTATAGCGATAACCCAAAATCTAACGTCTGCTTCTGTAACTTTGAGACCTAGCGTCTCTAGCCAGCTGGGGAAGAAGAGTGTTACTAGATAGAAGATAGCTATAACAAGGCATACTATGAATATTATTCCACCTATTGTTTGATCTTTACTAACCATTTTACTTATCACCACATTTAAGCCATGTTACCCTCGTACTCTTTTTAAAGTTTACCGTTGCTTACAAACAGTTACCTATATAGTTCCCATTTCCCACGTTGCCAAATACCTTTTTTGTTCTTCTGTCAACTCGTCTATTTCTATTCCCATAGCCTTCAGCTTCAATCTTGCCACTATTTCATCTATTTCTTTCGGCACCGGATACACTTTAGGCGGAAGTTTATCCTTTTTAGCCAGATATTCTACGGATAAAGCTTGGTTTGCAAAAGACATGTCCATAACCTCTGAAGGATGCCCTTCTGCTGCCGCTAAATTTACAAGTCTTCCTTCAGCTAGAAGGTATAATTTTCTCCCATCTTCTAAAGCGTATTCTTCCAGATTTTGTCTTATGCTTCTCTTCGAGACTGCAATTTTCTCTAAACCTTTTATGTCTATTTCCACATTGAAATGACCGCTATTAGCGAGTATTGCTCCATTTTTCATTCTTTGCATATGCTCGGTTCTTATAACATTTATGTCGCCTGTTGTAGTTACGAAAATGTCGCCTACCTTTGCTGCTTTAGCTATGGGCATTACTCGGTAACCGTTCATGGAGGCTTCCAAGGCTCTTAAAGGGTTTACCTCCGTAACTATAACGTTGGCGCCCATTCCTTGGGCTCTCATGGCTAGTCCCCTTCCACACCATCCATAACCGCAGACAACAAAGTTTTTGCCTGCTAAAAGAATGTTTGTCGCTCGTAAAATTCCATCTATGGTGCTTTGGCCTGTTCCGTAGCGGTTGTCAAACAAATATTTGGTGTAAGCATCGTTTACGGCAATAATCGCGTATTTTAATGTGCCGCTTTTTTCCATAGCGCGTAATCGGATAACCCCTGTTGTGGTTTCTTCTGTTCCGCCTTTAATGTTTTGCAAAGATTCTTTTCTCTTGCTGTGAAGAGTGCTGACAAGGTCTGCACCGTCGTCAAGCGTTATTGTGGGCGTGTAAGCTATTACTCTTTCAACACACCAGTAGTACTCTTCAGTTGTCTGTCCACGCCATGCAAAAACGTGAACGCCCTTCTCAGCAAGAGCTGCAGCCACATCATCTTGTGTTGAAAGGGGGTTAGAGCCGCAGAGGGCAACTTTAGCTCCGCCAGCGAGAAAGGTTTCAACAAGAACAGCGGTTTCTTTTGTTACGTGAAGGCAGGCAGTCAAAGTTAATCCTTTCAAAGGCTTTTCTTTTGCAAATCTTTCTTTAATTTGGCTTAAAACTGGCATGTGCTTTGAAGCCCATTCTATTTGCAGATTGCCTTTAGAAGCGAGAGTCTCATCTTTAACTCTGAATTCGTTCATGCATTTCCCTTCTTTATGCAGTTTCTAAAACGTCTATTTAACGTTGGCTTCTAATTTAGCCAAAAGTTGTTCTTTTGTCTTTGCCGCCTTTTTCATGAGACGGTTAATTTTTATTGTTTGTATTTTTCTGTTTTCCATGATGACTTTTCCGTTGATTATCACTGTATCTACATCAGAAGCTTTCGCAGCGTAGACCAGATGACTCATTTCGTTATACAGTGGGCAGAGGTGCGGTTTCTTAAAGTCTATTATTGCTAAATCCGCTTTTTTACCCACTTCTATAGTTCCTATTTCATTTTCCCACGACAATGCTTTTGCTCCTTCGATGGTTGCCATTTCCAAAACCTTTTCTGCAGGCATTAGTGTGGGGTTTTTGTTCACTCCTTTATGTGTAAGGGCCGCCGTCTTCATGACATCAAACATGTCTGCAGTGTTATTAGAACATGGACTGTCGGTTCCCAAAGAAACTGTAATGTTTTCCGCCAACATTTTTGGAACCGGACTTATGCCAGAGGCAAGTTTAAGATTTGAAATGGGATTATGCGAAACTTTTACCCCTCTTTTTTTCATAACGGCAATGTCTTTATCTGTTAATGCTACACAATGAGCTGCAACTATTTTTTCATCCAAAACGCCTAAAGAATCCAGATATTCCATCACGCCTTTTTTAATTTGCACGTTAAAAGTCTTCTTGATTTTTTCACATTCATCATCAGTTTCCGCCATATGTGTATGCCATATTATGGGTGCTTCTTCAGAACCATATTTACCCTTTAATTCATTTCTCAGGTTTTTTAGTTCTTTCATGTATTCAGGGTCAACGGTATACGGCGCATGGGGGTCGACACTAACGCGAATTAATCCCTCAACTTTGTTGTGCCAGGTTTTAGCCAAATTTTCAAGGGCTTTTCTATCTTCTTTTTTTCTCCATGAGAAGCATACATGGCCAATAACACCTCTTAAACCCGCATCGACGAATGCTTTGGCTTCGTTTTCTTTTGGAGTGTAATGGTACATTGTGTTGACGGTTGTTATTCCGCTCATTATTGATTCGGCGGCTGTTAGTAAAGCACCGATGTAAATGTCGTGAGGTGCCATGAGCTTTTCTATGGGCCATATCCATTTTTCCAGCCACTCTTGAAGCGGCAAATCATCTGCGTATCCCCTCAATAGGCTCATGGCAGCATGTTGATGCGTGTTTACAAACCCGGGTATAATTACCTTGCCTTTTGCATTTATTTTTTCATATCCACGCCCATATTTTCTTTTGAGTTCTGCAGATTTTCCGACGTCAACAATGGTTTTGTCTTCTATTGCCACAGCTCCTTGATAGATTACCCTTCGATTCTTTAGAGTTAGAATTGTTCCGCTATGAATTAGTATGTTCATTCCGAATCACTACAGGTAACGATATAAGCTTAAAAAGTGTAATCCTTAAAACCCTTAAGTTTCGTCGTCTCCTATCATGCTTGAGAGGACAATGAAATTGGATAGTGTTGACAAGGTTATCTGGGTTCTACCCTTTTTAGGTGTTTTAGACTTGATTTCCACTCTATTTGTTAACAGTTTGGGATATTCTCTAATGCTCTATGAAACTGGTCTTTTGGCAAGATACTTTGCCAGCTTTGGTTTGACATATGTTTATATCCCTATCTATTTGGCGATTCTCATAATGTTTTCATACTTATTTTGGTATATCAAAAACGAAAAGCTCGATTCTTCCCGATTTCTTGATAAGATTTTCTTCCTTCTACTTCTAGTAGTGGTTTTTTATGTCTATATGAGATTAACCGCAGCGTTTTCCATAAATTTCTTAGTGCCCTTCCTTATTTCTGGGAAGCTTTCTTTGTTTTCGGTCAATTTACTTATATACTTAAGTACTGCTTTCACGCTAATCCTTTATACATGGCAAGATGTTGTCAGGTGGATTGGAGGAAGTGAAGAAAGTGAGCGGGGTAATTGAAATTTCTGAAGAAAGCATACAGAAATATCTTTCATCTATTTATCAGATGGATGTTGAAATTTGTGGCGTTTGGCGTCTTGGCTGTGAGAAAAAGGAAGATTTTGAGGACTTGAAAGGTTTTGGTTATGGTGTTCCTTATGTCATTGAGTTTCGTGTAAATGGTAACGTCAAGAAAGTTGTTTTAGAAACCTTGCGTTTTG
>CBETPM010000121.1:0-3831 GCA_965538135.1 Candidatus Bathyarchaeota archaeon | reverse complement strand
CGATAAATAAATACATTACGGTTTTAACTTCTATCCAATTCGCATTAAAGGCTAAATTTTACTCAGTTGGCTTGTCTAGAAAGGCTACAATCTTGCTAAAATTTTAAATAAAAGCCAACTAATGTAAAATCAAAAGTTAACAAAAAATCATGGAAGGAAGGAGCTTGGAAGCACTCACAAGACGTTCCATGCAAATATTAAGAATTCTTTACGAAAAAGGAAAAGCTACAAGCACTTACACTTTAAACATGAAACAGGAAGAGCTGGCAAAAGAGCTTGGAATAAGCAGACAAGCATTAAATGTTCACTTGCGAAAACTGCGAGACCTAAAATACATACGTACAGGAAGAGGATTCATAGACGTAACAGAAAAGGGACTTAACACTTTGGGAATTTCGGCAACCCCAGCCTTCGTTTTTGTAAAGGTTTCACCACACAAAAGAATTTATGCTTACGAAAAGATAAAAAAGCTCGTAGTTCAAAGAGCCTTCAGAATAACAGGAGATGTAGACGCACTTTTAATAGTTGACCGTGGAAAACTTGATGAATCTTTAAAAAAACTTTCATCCATTGAAGGAATACAAGACACAAAATCCTATGTGGCCATAGAAACTATAAAGTAAAGGAGAATAAAAGAAATGAAGCTCCTCGAATACGAAGCAAAAAATATACTGTCAAATTACGGAATACCCACACCTAAAGGAGAACTAGCAACAAATCCCAACCAAGCTCGCGAAATTGCAGAAAAACTGAAACCGCCATTAGCAATAAAAGCTCAAGTGCCCGTTGCTGGAAGAGGAAAAGCTGGAGGAATTTTATTCGCTGACTCCGTTAATGAAGTAGAAAATGCCACGGAAAAACTGTTAAATATGGAGATAAAAGGCATACCCGTCAAAAGTGTGTGGATTGAGGAAAAAATAGAAATTAAAAAGGAACTTTACTTTGGAATAACCACCGACAGATTCAACCAAAGCTATGTTGCAATTGCTTCCTCTGTAGGCGGAATGGACATAGAAGAAATAGCAGAAAAACACCCCGAAAAAATCATAAAACGTTTAATAAACCCTGAAACTGGTTTTCGTTCCTTTCATGCAAGACAAATGGCAAGAAAAATGGGCTACAGCAGAAGTCAACTTAACAAGATAGGTGAAATCTTTGAAAGATTATATCGGGTTGGCATGAATTACGATGCTGAGTTAATTGAAATGAACCCCCTAGTGGAAACATCAGAAGGAAAATTTGTAGCTGCCGATGCCCGCATAATAATTGATGATAACGCATTATTCCGTCATTCGCAATACAAGAAAAGGGCCTTTGAAAGCGAAAGCGAACTTTCTCCGCAAGAAATAGAAGCCTTGAAAAACGACTTGGCTTATGTCAAATTGGAAGGAAACATAGGGGTAATAGGAAATGGTGCAGGACTCGTCATGGCGACACTGGACACAATACAATTTTACGGTGGAAAACCAGCAAACTTCCTAGATGTAGGCGGAGGAGCACCAGCGGAAAAAATAGCTACAGCCCTAAAAATAGTGCTTTCAGATCCAAACGTTGAAGCCTTGTTCATAAACATTCTCGGGGGAATAACCCGCTGTGACGAAGTTGCCAAAGGAATACTTGAAGCAAAAAGCAAAGTGGGAGTAACAAAACCGATGGTCATAAGACTTGTAGGAACAAACGAGGAAGAAGGAAAAAGAATACTAACCGAAGCTGGAATTCACGTTCTTGAAAGCATGGAAGAAGCTGCAGAAAAAGTCGTAGAAATCTCTAGGAAAGGAGACATGTAATTTGGGTATAATATTAGATGAAAACACCCGCGCCATTGTTCAAGGAATCACAGGAACTCAGGGAAGCTTCCATACTAAACTAATGCTGGAATACGGAACAAAAATTGTCGCAGGTGTAACTCCGGGAAAAGGCGCAACACAAGTTCACGGCATACCAGTCTATGATACAGTGGAAGAAGCTCAAGAAAAACATTCAGCAAACGCTTCCATAATTTTTGTGCCAGCACCCTTTGCTGCAGACGCAGCCCTAGAGGCTCTGGAAAATGGAATAAAAACAATTGTAATAATCACGGAACACATCCCAATAAAAGACTCAATAGAAGTAATTAACTTTGCAAAACGAGTTAACGCCACAATAATAGGACCCAACACACCTGGAATAATAACTCCGGGAAAAGGCAAGCTTGGAATAATGCCAGCTCACATTTTTAAGCCCGGAAACATAGGCATGGTCTCTAGAAGTGGAACCCTAACATACGAAATAGCGGCAAGCTTAACAATGAAAAATCTGGGACAATCTACATGTCTAGGCTTAGGAGGAGACCCCATAACAGGACTAAACTTTATTGCCGCTCTTAAAATGTTTGAAAAAGACCCTCAGACAAAGGCAGTGGTTATGATAGGAGAAATAGGAGGCAACTTAGAAGAATTAACAGCAGAGTTTATAGTCAAAGAAAAATATCCAAAACCAGTTGTAGCTTTTATAGCTGGACGTTCAGCGCCTCCGGGAAAACGTATGGGACATGCAGGCGCGATTGTTATGGGTAAAGCTGGCACAGCAGAAACAAAAATAGAAGCGTTAAGAAAAGCTGGCGTTAAAGTAGCTGAAAAACCCAGCGACGTAGTAAAACTTCTAAGCGTATAAATAATTGGCAAAAAGTATATCTGTTAGCATTGCATCTGATTTTCAGCTATAAAACCGAGGTAAGATTAAATGCCTATAATGGACCCGCTTAAGAAGTCACTGGCCCAGAAACATAGGCTCTATATGAAAATCTGCAGAGAATGCGGAGCGAGAAACGCGGCAACAGCAGTCAAATGTAGAAAGTGTAGAAGCAAGAATTTGCGTTGGAAGAAAAGAGAACTCGTAAAGTAAGATTTGTGGAACATTTAGAATTTAGATAATAACTCTAATTGTTTATACTGTTAAATCATGCGAAAATTACAAATACTCATTGAGTGCATATTCAAAGTTTGATTACTTGAGGTGCAGGTAGTGCCCAGCAAGAAAACAACGAAGAAGGAGACTACAAAGAGCAAAACCAAGAAAAAGAAATGAAAATTCCGCTAATATCTTATCTTCATTCCCCCTTTTTCTCTTCTACAACTCAACATATTTACAGCATTCTACTTAGAGAATGCTACACAAAGTTTCAATGTTAAAAAAGGTATTTGCACATCCATTCTTTATCAGAGGGATAGCTTGACCGGCAACATCCATCTCCTTAGTTAATTCTCCAGCCATTTTAATCTCTTCACCACAAGCAACCCCAACAACACCTTCATAATGTTTAGCTTTAAGAATCTTGGGAATACAGGAGCCCCCAGGCAAAATGTAGACGTCATACCCCTTTTCCTCGGCGATATGAACCGCCTTATTAATTAAACAATCTGGGGAACAATGAGCACATGTATAAGATGGAATATCTGGGTCAAATAACGCTTTACAACGGTTATCCATATATTTTCTGGAACAATGCGGCAGAAAAAGCGCTCTCTTCTTTGTTTGCAAAAACCTTTGCCTTTCCAAAAGATTCCTAGCCTGTATTTCCACAAGGTCTTGAATAATAAGCACCGCATCAGATAAATTAAGACCAGTAGCCTCATCAATTCTAAACTTTTTGATAATTTCTTGAACAGTCCTACCCATCTTTCTATGGATGCTTGTTTGATATCCAGCCTTAGTGATCTCGGTAAAAAGGAAACGCGAAATCCTCGAAAGGTCAAAGGTAAACTTGTATGGCATACCCTACAATGTAAACATACAAACCTTTAAAATTAACTATAATACTTATATCTGAATCTGCCTAAAAGTCCTTTTCCA
>CBETPM010000120.1:0-3833 GCA_965538135.1 Candidatus Bathyarchaeota archaeon | reverse complement strand
GCAGAAAATGTGCCATGTAAAGTTGCGAACTTCTTCAACGGCTATGTTAAACTGGCAGTTCTCCAGTGCTTCTGTTACCTTTTTTGTCATTTTTTCAGCTTTGCTCAGAATCCACCTATCCAAGAGTTGCAGTTCGCATTTTTCGCCTACCCTATAGTCTTTCAGCTGAGTGCTAACAAATCTTGCAGCATTCCAAAGCTTTGTCAAGAACCTTCTACCATACTCCACGTCTGGCCAACGGAAAGGAATATCGGAGCCTGTGGCACCGCCAGCCGCAGCCCACTGTCTGGCAGCGTCTGTGCCATACTTGTCAAGCACATCTGGAGCCGCAACATAATTTTTCAAGGATTTACTCATTTTTCGCCCGTCGGAGCCTAAAACCATGCCGTTGATGAGGCAGCTTTTGTAGGGTTTCTCGTCGAAAAGGGCCAAATGTCTAACCATGAGATAGTAGGCCCATGTTCGAATTATGTCTACGCCTGAAGGGTGCAGGTCTGCCGGGAACAGTCTCTTCCAATCTTTTCTGTTAGGCCAACCCGCATGAACTGCACAGGATATGGAGGAGTCCATCCAAGTGTCGAAAACGTCTCTTTCTGGAATGAATTCTTTGCAGCCGCATTTTGGACATTTGTCTATTTTTGGTTTTTCCAGTTTTGGGTCTATGGGAACCCAGTCTTCTTTGGCTACAATTATTTCGTTGCAGTTTTTGCAGTACCATACTGGTATGGGTGTTCCAAAGATGCGTTGACGGCTTAATACCCAGTCCCAATCGAGGGAGCGTGCCCAGTCTATTAGACGGGCTTTCATGTAGTCTGGATACCAAACAATCTCGTTAGCAGCCTTCTCCACTTTTTCTGTGAGAATTCTGGTTTTCATAAACCATTGGGGGAGCTCAAGAATTTCTATGGGCGTTTCGCATCTGTCGCAAAGGCCTATCTCTTGCCTGATACTCTCGGTTTTCTCTAGTAACCCAGCATTCTTTAAGTCTTCAACTATGGCTTTTCTAGCCTCTTTTATGGTTAAACCAGCATATTTTCCGCCTTTCTGGTTTATCTTTCCATCTTGGGTCAAGAGAGATATTACTGGAAGCTTGTGTCTGATTACGGTTTTTACGTCTTCTTTGTCGCCGTAAGTGCATATCATAACCACGCCTGTGCCGAAGGAAGGTTCAACATTTTCGTCTGGAATTATCTCCACAATGCGATTTACTATGGGAACGGCTATTTTTTTGCCTATATATTTGTTGAATCGGTTGTCTGTGGGGTTTACGGCAACTGCCACACATGCCGGTATAAATTCTGGACGCGTAGTAGCTATAAGCAGATATTCAGAGCTTCCTTCAAAAGGAAATCTAATGTAGTGTAGGGCGCCTTCTCTTTCCTCGTAGTCCACCTCAGCGTCTGCGATGGCTGTTTCGCATCTTGGACACCAGTTAACTGGATGCTTGCCCCTATACATGAAGCCCTTGTGATATAGGATTATGAAGCTTAGCTGAGTGAGCTTCCAATATTCTGGATTCATGGTGCGATATTCTGTTGTCCAGTCCACACTGCAGCCTAGACGTATAACACCCTCCTTCATCATGGCAATATATTTTTCCACAAGCCTTTCGCATAGCTTGCGGAACCTATTCGGGGGTACATCCTTCTTGCTGATATTGTGTTCCCTTTCCACCTGTACTTCAATGCCCAGCCCGTGGCAGTCCCAGCCTTGAGGGAAATAAACGTTGTAGCCTCTCATGCGTTTGTAGCGGGCGACAATGTCGAAGTATGTCCAGTTTAAGACGTTTCCCATGTGGAACTCCCCCGACGGATACGGCGGCGGCGTGTCAATGCTGAATGTTGGACGCTTCTTATCTTCCCAGTCAAAGCGATAGACTCCCATCTCTTCCCACTTCCTCTGCCACTTCCGCTCGATGGCTACAACATCAAATTCTTTAGGCAAAGGCTTCATCTTGCAACATCTCAACAGGCTTCGACTTTAGGAAAAATATATACGCAAGTAAATAACAATTACCCCCCGGAAAAGGTTTTGGAGGGAGCTGGGGGGTGACCCGGCTGAGAGGACGACTGAACGTCGTCGACCCTTAGAACCTGATACGGGTAATGCCGGCGGAGGGACAAGGAGTGAATACGAGCACGTTTAAAACTTCTTCAAAAATGAGTTTGTAACATTTCTCGTTTTTTGGAGGCTATGTTTAGAATTGACAACGCAAATGGATTTTGCTAAACATGGAAAAATAACAGAAGAGATGCGTATAGTTGCCAGAGATGAAAAAGAGTCCCCTCTGAGAATTCGTCGGCGTTTAGCAGAGGGCACGGTTATCATAACTCGCAATGTTCAACGTGAAAATATTCATCCAGTTGGAATTGGCAAAGGGTTATATACAAAGGTTAATGCGAACATTGGCACAAGCCCTGACTTATGTGATTTAAACTTGGAGGTTGAAAAGGCAAGGGTTGCGGTTGAACATGGTGCTGACACACTCATGGATTTAAGCACCGCTGGCAATCTGGACAAAATAAGAAGAGCGATATTAAGGACCGTCAACGTGCCGGTTGGAACTGTTCCAATTTATCAAGCAGCAGTAGAAGTCGCCAAAAAAAAGGGCGCCATCATACACATGACAGAAGACGATATTTTCAATACTATAGAAAAACACGCCAAAGATGGTGTGGACTTCATGACCGTGCATTGCGGAGTTACACAACAAATCGTTAAAAATCTTGCCAAGCATCCGCGCTTAATGGGAATAGTTAGCCGAGGCGGAACGTTCCTCGCCGCATGGATTTTACACCACAACAAAGAAAACCCATTATACGCAAACTACGAATACCTTTTGGAGATAGCAGCAAAATATGACTTCGTCCTAAGCCTCGGAGACGGTTTGAGACCAGGATGCATATTCGACTCCACAGACTGGCCCCAAATCCAAGAATTGCTTACAATTGGAGAGCTTGTGGAAATGGCACGGGCTAAGAACGTGCAAGTTATGGTTGAAGGGCCTGGACATTTACCTTTAAATGATATAATGGCTAACGTGCAGCTTGAGAAATCTATTTGCAAAGGTGCACCGTTTTACGTGCTTGGTCCAGTTGTTACTGAAATAGCGCCTGGATATGACCATATTGTGGGAGCTATTGGCGGAGCATTAGCAGGGTTTGCAGGTGCAGATTTCCTATGTTATTTAACGCCTTCGGAACATTTAGCTTTACCAAGTTTGGAAGATGTTAAAGAAGGGGTGATAGCAACAAAAATAACGGCTCATGCCGTTGACATTGCAAAACTTGGACGTAAAGCTACAGCGCGAGATTTAGCCATGGCAAAAGCCAGAGCGAAACTAAACTGGGAAGACCAATTCAAGAACGCTTTAGACCCTGAAAAAGCCAGAAAAGTTCATGGCAGAACAAAGCCAAAAACTCCGAAAACTTGTTCGATGTGTTCTGAATATTGCGCCATAAAAATTTTGAAAGAGGCACTAAGAGCTGAAGGCCAATGCCTATGATGAATACAAGCTTCATATCTAGGAGGAGTGTAAGTGTGTAGCATTAGAAAGGAAAAAGGCAAGACTCCTGTGGCGATCACTATTGCTGGAAGCGACTCTGGAGGAGGAGCAGGTATCCAAGCCGATCTTAAAACCTTTGCAGCTTTAGGTGTTCACGGAACGACCGCTATAACTTCGATCACGGCCCAAAACACTTATTCTGTCAATGCTATTGAAGACTTGAACTCTGAAGTGATTCGGGAGCAGATTGAAGCAATTGCTGAGGACTTAGGCATCGACGCTGGAAAAACGGGAATGCTTCACACAGAGGAAATAGTCAAAACTGTTT
>CBETPM010000119.1:0-3863 GCA_965538135.1 Candidatus Bathyarchaeota archaeon | reverse complement strand
AGAAACAGTTTCATCTGCTCTGGGCTTTCAATGTTGATTTTAGCATCAAACTCTGTCTTCTCAATCTCAAGCTTCGCGTTGAGCAAAGCGATCTTTGCATTGTCAACTAGTTTTGGCATCTGCGGATGGGCTACTTCCTTATCGATTACCATGCCCTTAACAAGCTCTGTTTCATCCAAACTTTTTCCGTGCTTCTTCAGAACCTTAATTAGGTCAATGTCAGCCTTCATCTTTCCATCCTTTTCTTCAGCCACCTGCTTTACAGCTTCAACAGCCAACTTAGCAAAGCGTTCCTTCGCAACAGTTACGCCCTTACTTCCCATAGATGTTACAGCAACGTCGATCAAACGTTCTTCGTCATTCAAACTTACAGGCATGGCCATCTTTTCCAGAATTTCTTGAGCTTTTTCGCTGGCTTTTTTGAATCCGTCGATAATCACTGTGGGGTGAATGTTTTGGTCAAGCAGATTTTCTGCTTTCGCTAGTAGTTCTCCAGCTAAAACCACAGCTGTTGTTGTTCCATCTCCTACTTCGTTATCTTGAGCCTTAGCGACTTCAACAAGCATTTTTGCTGCTGGGTGTTGCACGTCAAGCTCTTTCATTATAGTTGCACCGTCGTTAGTTATGGAGACATCGCCGAAACTGCTGACAAGCATCTTGTCCATGCCGCGAGGCCCGAGAGTTGTTTTTATGGTTTCAGCTATTATCTTCGCAGCCATAATGTTGTTTCTTTGAGCTTCCTTTCCAGTTGTTCTGCTTGTGCCTTCTTTTAATATTAATACTGGAACTGTTCCAGAAGGTGCTGTAGTAGCTGCCATACACATCACCCCCTAACATTCTGAATGTTGAGAGTTCTGTGTAATGTGAGCAGGATTAGACGGAAAAACACTTAAATATAAACCTTTCTAAGCCTTTGCTTTCAATATTTTGTATCCAGAAGCCTTTCGCAAACGATTCATAACAGCTAAGCCTAGTCCCTTAAGAGGTATTCCCTCCGCAATTATCATGTCAACGCCTTCCTTGTCAAACTCTCTTAAAAGCTTAAACAAGTTCTTTGCAACAATTCTCACGTTCTTTCTACTTCCAAGACTCTTAACCACAATAGCCCTATAGCAACTTACCGTCTCGTCCGTAGCAAGAACAGCAACCTTAATGCCCTTTTCCTCATAATGCTTCACAAGTTCTCCTATTTTCTTTACAATCGCTGAAACTTCTCCTTCCACCACAATTACTTCTGCTTCAGGAGCATAATGTTTATGCCTAACACCGGGCGAACGAGTTCTTTCAACGTTGATTTCTTTATCAGCAATTGCAACTGGATGAAGCTCAACCTTACCCAAAACTTTCTTTAAACTTTCGAGGGAGGTTCCGCCTGGACGAAGAATCTGCGGCGGGTCGACAGCTAAGTCCAAAACTGTGGATTCCACACCAATCCTAGTTGGTCCAGCGTCTAAAACAGCGTCTATTCTACCTTCAAGATCTTCTAAAACATGTTGGGCTGTGGTTGGGCTTGGTCTTCCAGCAAGATTAGCGCTTGGAGCCGCTATTGGACAGTTGCTTTCCCTAATCAAAGCTAAAGCAACATTATGCTTAGGCATTCGAATCGCGATTGTGTCCAAACCAGCAACCGTTACATCGGGAATTGTTTTTGAACGTTTAAAAATCAAGGTAAGGGGACCAGGCCAAAATTTCTTCATTAGTTTTTCAGCTTTAGGCGGAACCGCTTCTACTAGCGTGTAAACTTCTTTTACGTTGCTTATATGAACTATTGGCGGATTGTCTAGAGGACGCTTTTTCGCCTTAAAAAGAACCAAAACGGCCTTTGAATTTAAAGCATCAGCTCCTAAACCGTAAACTGTTTCTGTTGGAAAGGCCACTAAACCGCCTTTCTTAATGATATCAGCTGCTATGCGGATTTTCCTTTTAGAAGGCCTTTGCGGATTAACTCTCAACACTAAAGTTTTCTTCATTTTCCTGAATCCTTATCTTTCTTAAAGCAGAGACTCTCCTAAAACATTTAGGCTCTTTAAAACTAGAAAAGGCGGTGATTCTTACACAACGTAGTAGTCGATGACTTTTTTCATACTCTTTGGTGCAGTGTGTCGCAGAGCAAATTGTTTTAATATTTTTATCATTTGAGGCTGAAAACGTGCAATGTCGGTTAAGCTTACCAAACCTACAAGACGTTTTCCCTTAACCACTGGCAGTTTCTTAATTTTCATTTGGAACATAAGCTTCACAGCCTCCTCCAAATCCATTTCAGGTTCGACAACCACCAAGGGACTTGACATAACATCCTTGACCTTAGTTTTAGTAGCATCTCTATTCTCCGCAACTACTCTTTTCAAAAGGTCTCTTTCAGTGATTATACCCATGGCTTTACCTTTTCTAACAGCGATTAAACAACCTATTTCAAACTTGTTCATAACCTCAGCTGCCTCTTTAACAGTGTCGTTCTCGTCTATGGTTATAACTTCTTTAATCATAACATCTTCAACTTTTAAAGACAAGCCACCTTCATCTTCTTCATCATGCGGCAACGAAAGGCACCAACCCGCTTAACTGTTTAAATTCATATATAAATAAGTTTCAACATTTTTGCTAACAGGAATTTTCGCTCTTTCAAACTTTTCTTTAGGTTTAGTAAGCGGCATGGTAGCATCTAAACCCATTTTTGTTGTTAACCCAGTTTCTTGATCAGCAGAAGAATCCAAAGTTGAGCCCCGCGCATTCTCTATTATAACTAAATCCTCGTTCGCTTGGAAACGAGTGGCAATAGCCCACTCCACATCAGAAAAATCAAAAACGTCAATGTCAGCATCCACAACCACCGCATGTTTAAGACTAGGGTGAGCCGCAAAGGCAGCCAACAAAGCATTTTTTCCATCCCCGTCAAGCTGTTTTTCGATGGATATAATAGCATGAAGCCACCCGCTTCCACCTGCAGAAAGGTTAACAGCATGGACTTTAGGCACAACCTTTGATACAGCTTCCCAAATCAAGGCTTCGCGGGGTAAACCCATCAAAAGTCTATGTTCTGCACCTGAAGGCAAAAGTGCTTGATAGAAATAATTTTCACGATGCATAACGCCCAAAATCTCTATAACAGGCTGTTCTCTTTCAATGTCATATGTTCCAGTTATATCAACAAAAGGGCCCTCCACAGCCTCCTTAGTAGCAGAAATACGTCCCTCTAAAACCAGCTCAGCGTCTGCAGGGGCATAAGCGTCCACCTTCTCACATGTTGTTAAGCGTAGTTCACCATCCATCAATGCATTTGCAATTTCGAATTCATTAACACCAAAGGGAACAGGAGAAGCAGCAGCCAACATGACTGCAGGATGAACGCCAATAGAAATCGACACGTCCAGGTCTTTACCTGCTTCTTTTGTTGTTCGCCAAATTTTAAACAAGTGTCGCGGAACAAGACGAATTGCCAAATGTTTCTCATCCAAAACTTGAAGACGATGCACGGAAACATTCTCTATATTTCCATCAATGCTCTTGGCATATACAACCGCTGAGGTAATATAAGGTCCCGCATCCTTTTCAAAGTGAGTTAAAATAGGGATTTGCGACAAATCTTTCTCTTTAACAGCCTTAACTTTGCCATTTTCAACAATTTTCGGTTTTTTTGGTGAACGCCAAGCGTCCAAAAGCTTTGCATAAAGTTGGTTTAAAGGAACAGCAAGCGCTGCACCGAGTCTCTCTCGAGTACCGCAAACGTTAGCAACAACCTTGGTTTTATAGTTCTTAACTTTCTCAAACACAAGTATCGGTCCTTGGTTATTGAATTTTTCGATTGCAAGCGGAATTTCAAACTTTGTTACTAACTCCTCTTTTATGTTTAGCACCTGTTTTTG
>CBETPM010000118.1:0-3895 GCA_965538135.1 Candidatus Bathyarchaeota archaeon | reverse complement strand
ACTCATCTCAAGAGGAGAAGCTAAACGTTCTAAGGCTTTGTTCCAAGCTCCAGAACGTACTGGCGTATGAATAATTTTTGTTCTTTGAAGTTCCAAAGCCTCATCTACGGGACAGACAATTTTGCATGCTCCGCAGTAGACGCAGAAAACTTCGTTTACATGCACTTTCCTATCTTCCTCAGAAAGGTAAAGTGCTCCGGTTATTGGGCAGACATCTAAGCAGTCGGTGCAGCCTTCCGGACATTTCTCTGGGTGGATAACTATTTTTCCATGGAAGAATTTTCGCACATGCAGGACGCCTTCTGGACATTTAAATTCGCATATTCTGCAGCATGGGCAACGTTCTTTTGCAATATCCACTTTAACTTGAATGTTGTTTCTTTGCTCTTCGGTTAAACTCTCAAGGTTTTCAACAACCTTTCCATCAGCGGTTACTCTTGTTATTTTAATCAAGTCTAATGGACATGCTTCTTCGCATTCCACACAGTCTACCGGGCATTTGCTTGTGTCTATTTGAATGTCGCGAATTAGTTGTGGAAAGCTTTCTTTTTCAACTACTGACAGAAGATGTTCATCGTTCACTGTTACTTTTATGGCTCCGTAGGGACAGAGGATGTCGCATATTCCACAAAAATTGCATTTCGCCAAGTCCACGTCAACTATGGCTTTTTTAGCCTTTTCTCCAGCCTTTTTCTCTTGTTTTTCGATTTTTATGGCTTCTTTTGGACATGCTAAAGTGCAGATTTGACAGCCCACACATAGGTTCTTGTCTAATGTCAACTTGTAGTTTTTGACATGTAAAGCCCACTCTAACGTTAGTGCTTCTGCCGTGTCACTTTTTATGGTTTTTAACGGCATCTCTTAACCTCACGAAGCTATTGTCATAATTTTGTGTTACCTATGAAGTATAGCCTATTACTCAACTTTCATATATAGTTTAGTTTTAAATTTTGCAAAAATTAGGAAAGTTCGGTGCAGACTGCAACATAACATTTTAGAGAAGAATCATCAATTAAATCAACAATCTTTAAGCCAGAATTCTGCAGCAGTTCCTTAAAGCCTTTAAGAGCGAAAACTTTTTTTAAACCGGTGACCACGATGAAAGCGTTTTCATCTGCCACTCTCATGATTTCCTTCACAGTTTTATGCACATTTGGCATGTTTTGAAGTAATGTTACAGCAAAAACGTGGCTGAAAAAATTTTCTTTGAACGGCATATAGTCGGCATCAGCCAGAACCAAATGGAGATTTGCGAAAATTTTAGCTCGTTTCTTTGCTTGCAAAAGGGTTTCTCTGGAAATATCAATCCCAACGGTTGTTTGCGTCTTATCTGCAACATATTTAAACAATAGTCCTGTCCCACAACCCACGTCTAGAACTAGTCCGTCTTCATAAAATCTTATGCGTTTTAATGCTACTTTAATTTTGGCTTTTTGCTCTTCAGCGTATTGCATGTCGTAAATGGTGGCTGTTAAATCGTAATGCTTCATGATGCTACGTTTTTTCTTCCACTGACTCATAGCGTCCTTCAGAAATCTTATGTACAGTTTAGCCTTCTAAAACTATTGGCGAAAAAAGTGGTAATTTCCAAGCCTTTAAACTATTTAATAAATCCTACAGTGGAAGAAGCAGAGAAAACAGTTAAAGAAGCAATAGCTCAGCAGAAAACCTTACTGGTTGTTGGAAATTGCTGGGTAAACTATATCGGCAGAGCAAGGTCAAAACTTGAACCCGGCGAACGTATACTTCTAATTAAAGGTGATGGTTCTCTCCTTGTCCACCGTCCAGTGGGCTACGAGCCTGTTAACTGGCAGCCTCCGGGCTGCATTTTCCACACTCAAGTTAAAGAGAATCATTTGGAGATTCGTGCTGTACGGCGTAAGCCACGAGAATCTGTTAAGGTGTTTTTTGACAAGATTTACATGGTTTCCGCCCTCAGCCTTGTAGATTCTGGGGATTTTTCGCTTTATGCAAGCGAGGAAGACATGCATAAAGCAGTTTTACTAGAGCCTTCAATTTTAGAAGAAGGATTCAAGCCTATAAGCTATGAGAAAAAGGTTGAGCCCGGTTTTGTGGACGTTTATGGTTTGGATAAAAACGGGAGACTTGTAGTTGTTGAGATTAAACGTAGAACAGCAGGCAAAGAGGCTGCACTTCAGCTTGCAAAGTATATAGAAGCCATTAAAGGCAAGGCAGACCGGGAAGTTAGGGGGATTCTTGCGGCTCCACAAATAGCTAAGGATGTTCAACGTCTGCTAACCACTCTTGGATTGGAGTTTAAGGTTTTAAATCCTAAAAAGTGTGCGGACATCTTGAAAAGGACTGAAACAAGAAAGCTGGAAACATTTTTCACGGAGAAAAGTGCGGAATGATTAAAAAAATTGTTCCTTTGGGTTTTGACAGTTTTGGTGCTCGTTCCATGGCAACTTTTGTGGAAACAAGCGACTTAAAAATTCTAATAGACCCTGGGGTTTCTTTGGCTCCTCTTCGGTATGGTTTGGGGCCTCATCCTCTAGAATGGCAAAGGCTGGATGAAACTTGGGAAACTATTAAAAAGTACGCTGAAAATTGCGAAGTTCTAATAATAACGCATTACCACTATGACCATCACGACCCCACTATCCAGAATTGTACAAGGCGAAAACCCTTTTCATAAAGCATCCCACAAAAACATAAATAAAAGCCAAACAAGCAGAGCAGCGTTTTTCCTTGAAGCCATAAAGGGACTTCCAAAAAAGATTGAAATTTCAGACTGGAAAACATTACAGCTGGGCAAGACCAGCATAGCCTTTTCAAAGGCTGTTGCCACGGCAGTAATCCACGGCTTGGCTACGTGACAGAAGTCAACATAAAAAGCAACAACGAAAAGTTTCTGCACACTTCCGATGTTGAAGGCCCATCCTTAGAAGAGCAGATAAGGTTTATTCTTGAAGAGAAACCAGACATCTTATTTGTAGACGGGCATATGACGTACATGTTGGGGTATCGTTATTCTTTTAAAAGTTTGGAAATTTCCAATAACAATTTGATTAAAGCTATGAGAGAAACTGGTTTGCAAACGCTTGTTTTAGACCATCATTTTTTACGCGACTTAAATTATAAGATTCGAATTAAACCCGTTTATGAGGCTGCTGAAAAATATGATGTAAAAGTTTTGACCGGGGCAGAGTTTTGTGGAAGGAAAATAGAGATGCTGGAAGCTTTGAGAAAGGAATTGTACGCAAAACAGGGGGAGGTAAAAGCTAGAAGTATAAGGAGAATATTAAGGAAAGATTAGGCTTTTGAGAAAGATATAATTAGTAAGTTTAACCATTTGGTTTTGGCGTGGGCTTATGAATCTTTGGAAGGACATCCCAGCTGGCGACAAACCACCAAAAATTTTGAACGCCGTTATAGAGGTTGTCAGCAATTCTAGGGATAAGTATGAGTATAGGCGGGACTGGGAAGCCTTTGTTCTAGACCGTATAATACCCTCATCAGTGGTTTTTCCTGTAGAGTACGGGTTTGTTCCTCAAACATGGTTTGATGATGACGACCCCCTTGACATAATGGTGCCAAGCTATGAGCCACTGGAAGTGGGATGTATAGTTAAGGTGCGGGTTATAGGCGCTCTAATAATTGAGGACGAGAGAGGAGAAGACCCGAAAATTTTGTCTGTGCTTGTGAACGACGCGCGATTCAAAGGATACAACGATATCAACGATGTTCACCCTCACAAACTCAGAGAAATTCAAGAGTTTTTTGAAACTTACAAGCGTTTGGAGCCCCACAAATGGGTTAAGTTTAAGGAATGGAAGAATGTGGAACAAGCCACGAGAATAGTAGAGTATTCAATGGATAAATTTAGAAAGCTTAACGAAAAAAGCGTGTTTTAGGCGTATAGCCATTCGAGAAT
>CBETPM010000117.1:0-3899 GCA_965538135.1 Candidatus Bathyarchaeota archaeon | reverse complement strand
TGGATGTGCCGTTTTGATTTTCCAGAAAGAATTTACGCAACGGCTCATCGCTCCTATTGGAAGTGAAAAATATGGGTGGCTGACTGTTGAAGCATATTATTACGTAGAAGCTGAACTTTTGGATGAAGTTCCCGCGTGGATGTTTTATCCGCAGCCAGAAATAAATTCAATTATAGTCCGATTAAAACCTAAAAAACCTCCACCTTTCTATTTGAAGGATGAGAAAATGTTTCGGCAACTAACGCGATTGCTCTTCACCCAACGCAACAGAAAAGTCAAAAACGCAGCTTTTTCTTTTGTGAAAAGTAGGTTTCCCAAGAAATTAGGAATCAATGTAAAAGTGCTTGACTCTATTCCTTTCAGTGATAGACGTGTGAGAGAATTAGCGCCAGAAGACTTTGGGGCTTTAGCGAATGTCTTGGCAAACTAAAAAAGAATTTTTCGAAAGATACTTCTTCAACGTTTGTGAAAACGTTTACGAGCCAGCTGAAGATTCTCTACTTTTTGCTCAAAATTTGCAAGTTAAAAACAATAGTGTTGTTCTTGACATGGGCACTGGCTGTGGCATATTGGGCATACTGGCTGCGGAAAAAGCGTCAAAAGTGATTGCAGTGGACATAAACCCTTACGCTGTTTGTTGTGCAAAAGAAAATGCAAAGTTTAACAAGGTTTTAAACAAGATGCTTTTTGTTCGAGGAGACTTGTTTACACCTTTTAAGGCCACGGTAAAGTTTGATGTGATTCTTTTTAATGCACCATATTTGCCGTCAGAAAGCATTGAAGCGAAAAACTGGTTAGAAAGTGCATGGTGCGGCGGAATTAACGGCAGACAAATTATTGACCGATTTATTTGCGAGGCGCCGCAACACTTGAAAGGGAATGGCTATATTCTCTTGATGCAGTCTACATTGTCAAAGGTTGATGAAACTTTAAATAAATTTGAGCAAAAAAATTTGCGGACAAAAATTATTGCAGAACGTTCTTTACCCTTTTTCGAAACATTAGTACTTATTAAGGCCGCAAACTGAATATGTTTAACGTGTTTCTACAAAAAAGGCATTTATCTTTAATCGTCTTATTTGTTTGCGGGGGACACAAATTTGCCTATTCTACCTATAGATACTGGACGATATGGAACTGCGGAAATGCGGCGAATTTTCGAAGAAGAGATGCGGATACAGAAAATGCTTGATGTAGAAGCGGCGTTGGCTTGGGCGCATGCAGAGGTTGGCAACATACCACGAAAGGATGCTGAAAAAATTGTTGCGATGGCTTCAACCAAATATGTCAAGCTAAGCCGAGTTAAGGAGATCGAACGTGAGATAAAGCATGATATTGCGTCTTTGGTTAGGGCTCTGGCGGAAGTTTGTGATCCAAGCGGTGCTTATGTTCACTTGGGTGCTACAAGCTATGATATTGTGGATACTGCTACAGCGCTTCAATTAAAAGAGGCTTTGGCGCTCATTGAAAAAAGATTGAACAGTTTCGAGAAAGTGCTTATTGAAAAGGCGTTGAAATATAAGGATATGCTGATGATTGGGCGAACTCATGGTCAACACGCGCTTCCCATCACTTTAGGTTTTAAGTTTGCTGTTTGGATGCGGGAAGTTTCGCGGCACATTCAAAGGCTTAGACAGTGTAGGGAACGCGTTTTGGTTGGCAAAATGAGTGGTGCTGTGGGCACACAGGCTGGTTTAGGCGGTAAAGCCATGAGAATTCAGGAGCTTGTCATGAAACGTTTAGGAATCAAGGCTGCTGACATTTCTACGCAGATTGTGCAGAGAGATCGCCGTGCCGAGCTCATATGCTTATTAGCGATGATTGCTACTTCCCTTGAAAATTTTGCCACTGAAATCCGCGAACTGCAAAGACCAGAAATCGCCGAGCTTTTCGAACCGTTCGAGACTGAAAAACAGGTGGGAAGTTCAACTATGCCTCATAAGAGAAATCCAGAAACATGCGAAAGAATATGTGGGCTGGCGAGAATTGTTAGAAGCCTTGTTGTTCCAGCTTTAGAAAATGTTGTTACTTGGCATGAGCGTGATTTAACTCAGTCATCTGCTGAACGTTTCATAATTCCAGAAGCGTGCATTTTAGTGGATTACATGCTTTTTTTGATGACCAATATTATGGCTAATTTGCGTGTAGACAAGGAGCGTATGCTTAAAAACATTGAACTAACGCAGGGGCGTGTAATGTCAGAAGCTGTTATGATAGCCTTAACAAAAAAGGGAATGAGCCGTCAAGAGGCTCACGAACTTCTTAGGAAGTTGACAATTAAGAGTGAAATGGAGAAGTGTCCTTTTAAAGAAATACTTTTGGAAGATAGTACAGTGTGTGAAAAACTGAGCGAAGAGGAGATTGATCATGTTTTGAATCCAAGGAACTATTTGGGCACCGCCCGAGAACAAGTTGAGCTTATGGTTAAAAAGACAGAGAAAGAACTTGCTTTACAAAATTAGTATTCTGTTAATGCTTTCTGTTTCCACTCTTCTTCTTTTTCAAGTTTTTCCCACATTTCCTTTTTCACAAAACCGCCAACTTGCTTTTTTATTTTTTTCGCTAGTCTAGGACCTATTAAAGGTAGACTCATTAGGCTTTGGATTGCTGCTTTTTTTATGTCTTCTATTGTTTTATATCCAGCGTTGTATAGTATGCGTCCGCGGACTCTGCCAATTCCTTCCAGTTTAACGATGGGCAGCAACTCTTTTTTCACTCCCTTTTCTATACGTTCCATAAGCTCAACTGTTAAGGGTAATACCTCTTTGTTTCCGAAAAGTGTTGCCAGCTCATGTGTTGCATATAGAAGCCACTTCGCATTTTCTATTGTTCTATAAAGGTCTCCAGGTTGTGTTCTAAATCTTTCAATTATTTCGTCTTCACTTGTTTCTTCAATCCAAGCGTTCAGCACCATGGCTGTTTTTACTTCGCCGAGGAATTGCTCGTAGGTTATGCGGTCTTCCCACTCGTCTGGCACTTCTGTTAAAAACTCTTCTTTGTGTTTTTCCATGAAAACTTCGATTTCATTTAGTTCACGTGAGTAGGGTCTTAAAATAGGTCCCATGTCTGGTGTGTGGGCAATCATGTGGAGTAGGCTTAACTCTGTTAGGTATGCTAGTTTTTGTCTTAGGGCGTTGCGAATTATTACGGCTGAAACTGGGTCTACATAGAGTTCGCTTACACGTTTTCCAAACCTTGTGGCATAGATGTTTTCGCCTTCCACGTCAATCATTTCTTCGTTGTATAGGAACTTGAGAATTTTTGCTATAATATCTTTAATAGCGCTAACCTCATATTGGTAAGCGTAGAAGGTTCTGCCGAAAAACTCGTAGATTCCAGATTCACTGCGAGCGAAATTGGCTGCGATTGTTGCTAACACGTGGCCTCTAAGGATTCTTTCTACAGCCAGTCTTGACCATATACGCTCTGGACTGGCGAGAATATAGCTTTCCATCAAATAATCTGCTTCATCCGCAGTTTTCGCGATGAGAATTGCTTCTCCAATCTTGTCATATTTGGGTCTTCCAGCCCTTCCAGCCATCTGCTTGTACTCTAAAACGCTTATTGGATAATACCCGTAACCCGGTTCGTATCGCCTATAATCTTGGATTATCACTGTTCTTGCTGGTAGGTTTACGCCAAAAGCAAGAGTAGGCGTGGCAGTAAGAACCTTAATTTTTCCTTCTCTGAAAGCGTTTTCTATCAGTCTGCGATGTCCCCCGCTCAAGCCGGCATGATGAAAGGCAGCACCGCGTTTAACAAGCTCTGCCAGAAGCTCGCTTATCCGTGTTTTCTCGCCTACACTCAAAATTTTTTCTGCTTCGTGCTCCAAAGCCCGTTTAACTGGTTTTGATAATGCATCTTCAACTTCAGTAGCAGCCTTTTTTGCAAGTGTAACA
>CBETPM010000116.1:0-3908 GCA_965538135.1 Candidatus Bathyarchaeota archaeon | reverse complement strand
TCTCCAGATCATTATGTTATATTCGCTTAAGTCTCCATGTACAAGTTCAGCCTTAGAATACAGCCTCTTCAAATACTTTAAAAGGATTTTGTATATTTTCTCAGGGTTTTTGGGTGGCTGTTCTTTCATAGAGGGAGCGCTTACGCCATTTTTTCCTATAAACTCCATTATAAGGACGTTGTTTCTTACAGCAATAGGTTTTGGGACGCGAACTTTGGCGGCTGTGGCTTGCTCCAGATTTTTAAATTCTTTCTGTGCCCATGCGAAGATGAGAGAGCGTGTGTCGCGTTTTACGTTTCTGAAGCGGGGGTCTCCCTCAATGTATCTGAGAAGTCCTTTTCGAAATTCAGCTGAAACTGTCAAATAAATTTTTATTGCTAGTTCCTTTCCGTCCTTGTCTTTTCCCCAATAAACTCGCGATTCTTTTCCAGCTTTTACAACTCCGTAAATCTCGTCTATTGTTCCCCTATTCATAAAATCGTAAATTACCATGAGGGTGGAACGGTCAAAAACTTCTTCTAGAACTTCGTATTCTTCGCTTCTCTTCTCCTTCATCAACTGTTCAGTTTCATATTCCTTCTCCTTTTTCCGAAGTCTTTTTTCAACACGCTCTTCAAAAGTCAAGCATTCTTCCTCACGTGTGAACTAGATTGTTAAATAGCCCTTTTTTCTAAGCCATTCTGCCTGTGCCCTTGTATAACGCCAAATCAGGTCGCCGCGCTTATCAGATTGAAAATCCCAAGGGGAAACAAGAACTACGTCGCCTTCTCTTATCCAAACTCGCCTTTTCATCTTACCCCTTATGCGGCATAAGCGCTCGTGCCCGTCTTGACATTTTACCAGAACACGATCATAACCGAGCAGTTTTATGGCTATTCCTAAAACATCGTTGGCAGCGGGAAGCACCATCTCGCTTAATTCTTCCTCGCTTATTACCTTCTTCTTACCCAAGCAAGCACCTCAAACATTCACTTCTAAAATAGGAAACCTCCTTAAAAAACTGCTTATTTCACCTTTTATTTTTACGAAATCTAAAAATCAAATTTTAACTATTTGGGCGTGGGGAATTCCTTCTATGTTTAGTACCGCCTCTGGATGCACATAACCCTCTTCTATGGCCTTCTGAACAATATTCTTTCCCACCATGTTCACTATTGTGGAGTTTGCTATCATTGATATGGCTTCTTCCACCGTTACTTTTGTGCCTTTGTAAAACTCTTCTTTCACATGAAAAGTTATTTTTCCTTCTTTAAGAGTTTTTCCAAGGATTTCACAGTCGCAGATTGCTAGAAGCACGTTTTTTCCGATTTTTCTGATTTTCAAGTAGGCTTCCAAACTTTTGACGTCCTTTTAAAGTTGCTGCACGGAAGATTTTGCTCCGCATGCTTCGCATACAAGGAAG
The DNA here is from genome assembly GCA_965538135.1 of Candidatus Bathyarchaeota archaeon. Taxonomy (GTDB): domain Archaea; phylum Thermoproteota; class Bathyarchaeia; order Bathyarchaeales; family Bathycorpusculaceae; genus PIXZ01. Next base: position 2,506 of record CBETPM010000116.1, on the reverse strand, counting down.
GATAGGCGTTTTTCTTTAACTATTTTCGTGTCTGGGCGTTTGCAAACAGGGCATGTGACGAAGCTTGCAATGTATCTTTTTAGAAGTCTCTCGAAAGTTTCGTGAGAAAATTTTCCTTTAAAAACAGCCATGGAATCCTGCATTGTTGCTGCAGTAGCCATTTCTCTTGTTAGAAACTTTAAAATGTGCTGAGGGTTGCGGTTTAAAGTGTCGGCTATTTCTCTAAAATTGTAGATTATTGTTCGCACGCCAATAACTGTGGAGTTTACTCTTGGCAGTTCAAGCCTTTCACGTTTTGAAGCTATCTCTGGAATTTGTGAACGTGCGCGCTTCAGCAGTTCTTCGTAGTTATACTTCATGTGCTTATTCTCCAAACTAACATAATGCAGCAAAGTATTTATTTTTTATAATCAAAAACTGTGAACTTAATTGTTGCAGAGATGATTTAATGGGTTACATCTATCTTTATACGGGCACTGGAGCTGGGAAAACCACAAACGCTCTCGGTTTAGCCTTACGCTCTATTGGACATAAAAGGAAGGTTGTCATAATCCAGTTTTTAAAATGGTGGAAAAACACTGGAGAATACAAGATTAGGAAGATGCTAGCGCCTTACTATGAAATTTACCAGTTCGGACGCAAGGGCTGGCATGGACTCGGCAACTTGAGCGAAGAAGATAAGAAACTTGCTCATGAAGCCTTAAAGTTTGCGGAGAAAATTATGAAAGAAAAGAAGCCACATTTGCTCATTTTAGACGAGATTAATTTGGCGTTACACTGTAAGCTTTTAGACGTGAAAGAAGTTTTAGAATTTCTGGATAAAATTCCAAAGAAAACAGATGTTGTTATAACTGGAAGGTACGCGCCAAACAAGCTTATCGAACGGGCAGAATTTGTAAATGAAATAGTGGAGGTTAAAGCTCCAAAGAAGATGGTTACCACAAAAGGAATACAATACTAGAATGTTTACAAATTATAACGCAATAATAATTGAAAAAGCTTAAAGAAGTAAGCTAATTAATGGTTAATTCTCAATGGTGAAAAAATTGAGCACATACACTCATCCCTACATTCCTAATTCTCACCCAAAAATCAGAAAAGAAATGATGAAAGAATTGGGCATAAAAATCATAGAAGAGCTTTATAAAGACATCCCACAAAAATACTTTTTAAAAAAGCCTTTAAACCTTCCAAAGGCCATGTCAGAATTCCAAATAAAAAAACATGTGGAAAAACTGCTTTCAAAAAATAAAACATGCAATGACATGCCAATTTTTCTGGGAGCAGGCTGCTGGCCCCACTATGTACCAGCAGTGGTAAAGGAAATTGTTCAGCGCAGCGAATTTCTAACCTCCTATACGCCTTATCAGCCTGAAATTTCGCAGGGAATGCTTCAAGCCCTTTTTGAATATCAAAGCATGATTTGCGAGTTAACAGCCATGGATGTGGCCAACTGTTCCATGTATGATTGGGCTTCTGCTTTGGGTGAGGCTGCCCGAATGGCAGCGCGTATAACAGAGAGAAATGAGATTCTTGTTCCGAAAATCATTCATCCGGAAAGACTTAAAACTCTAGAGGTTTATGCTGAGCCAGCCGACATAAAAGTGGTTCAAGTTGCCTACGAAGAGAAAACGGGACTGATAGACATAGAAGATTTAAAAAGAAGAATCTCCCAGAAAACAGCTGCTGTCTACATTGAAAACCCTTCGTATTTAGGATTTATAGAAACACAAGTGGAAGAAATAGGCCAAATCGCTCACGATAATAAATCCCTTTTTATAGTGGGGGTGGACCCTGCATCCCTTGGAGTTTTGAAGCCTCCGGGCGATTATGGAGCAGACGTTGTGATAGGGGATGCCCAACCTCTTGGGAATGCAATGAATTTTGGTGGCCCACTTTTGGGAATTTTTGCTTGCCGTGACGATATGGGGTTGATTAGGCAGATGCCAGGCAGAATAATTGGGTTAACAACAACGGTTGAGGGTGATAGACACGGTTTTTGCATGGTCTTACAAACCAGAGAGCAGCATATCAGACGGGAAAAAGCCACGTCCAACATATGCTCAAACGAGGCCTTATGTGCAGTGGCTTCTGCTGTTTACATGGCTTTGCTTGGACCCGAAGGCTTTAAAGAGCTTGGCGAAACAATAATGTTGAAGGCTAATTATGCCATGCAGCTTCTTTCAGAAATAGAAGGCGTAAAAACACCGGTTTTTAAAGCCCCACATTTTAAGGAGTTTACAGTTAACTTCGACGAAACAGGATTAAGCGTTAGAGAAATTCACAAGAGGCTTCTGCAAAGGCATATTCACAGTGGCAAAGACGTCTCAAAAGAATTTCCAGAGCTATGCGAAACAGCCCTTTACTGCGTAACAGAAATTCACTCAAAAGAAGAGATCGAAGGACTTGCATATGCCTTAAAAGAGGTTTTGACCAAAAGGTGAAGTGCATTTTTAAACAAGCAAATTGGAACGAGCCAATAATTTTCAATCTTGGAAGAATCGGA
>CBETPM010000115.1:0-3923 GCA_965538135.1 Candidatus Bathyarchaeota archaeon | reverse complement strand
TGATTCTGATTTCACAAAGAGATTTAAATTAAAGCTTACCGTATATATTATAGAGACGAGTGTTCAACACTTGAGCAAAAGGGTCACCATGTTATCTCTAATAGACGATGCAACCCTAATGAAAGTGGCAGAAGCCTTAGGAGAAGAAGAAGCTGTTAAACTAATTGAAATTCTAAAAAATTCAGACGAAATAACAGACGACGAAATAGCCAACAAAACAGGTATAAGAATAAACTCCATCCGCAAAATACTTTACAAACTCTACGACCATTCTCTGGTAAGCCTAAGAAGAACCCGCGACCCTAAAACAGGATGGTTCATATTCCACTGGAAACTGCAACCAGACCAACTTGAAGGCTTCATACTAAGCCAAAAACGCCGCGTTCTAGAAAAACTTAACATCCGATTGGAATACGAGAAAAACCACGATTTCTACTATTGTTACACACCAGGATGTAGAAGAATTCCCTTCGAAGAAGCGGTGGAACTTGTATTTAAGTGTCCAACGTGCGGCAAACCTTTAATGCATTACGAAAACAACAAAATCGTTGAAGCTTTAACGAAAAAAGTGGAACAATTAAGGAAGGAGCTCGGTGAGTGAAAAATCTTCCATCAAGAGAACAAGCCATAAGAATTTTACATGAGAGCGGATGCTCAAAAAATGTGATTAAACACTGTAAAGCAGTATCAGAACTTGCCACAGAAATTGCAAACGCTTGTAAAGAAAAAGGATTAAATGTAGATTTAGAGCTTGTGGAAATAGGCGCCCTTCTACATGATATAGGAAGAGCCAAAACTCACAGCGTACACCATGCGGTCATAGGTGCAGAAATGGCAAAGTCCATCGGAATGCCGGAAACAATAATTTCCATAATAAAGAGGCATGTGGGCGGTGGAATAACAGAGGACGAAGCCAAAAAGCTGGGATGGCCAAGGGATGTTTACGTTCCACAGACTTTAGAGGAGAAAATTGTTTGCTATGCAGACAAATTAATTAACGGCTCACGCCGTGTACCTATCGAAAGAACAATAGAAGAATTTTCTAGAAAACTACCGCAACAAGCTATTGAGAGAATAAAAAAGTTGCACGAGGAAATGGTAAATTTAATCGGAGATTGCGGATGCTTACCTTAACGCTTTTGGCGAAAGCCTATAACAATTCAAGCATTAGATACGTGGAAAATTTTTTGAGATCAACTTTTGAGGATTTGAAAGTTGAAGTAGAAGTTTGCGGAATTACTGGCCGTGGATGGGTACAAGTCAGTGTTTCTGGAGAAGACGAAAAGATTGCTGTACAATATTTAAAAAGAGAAATAGGTTTTTGCCTAACCACCATAGAAAATGTGCAGAGATTCTCACTTGTTGAAGGACGCTTTTTAGATTTTAAGAAAAGAAAAAGCGAACTTGAAGTGGATATAGGAATTTTTTCACCGAAAATTGTTGATGCAACTATTTCGCTTCAACATCTGCAAGCACAGTTAGTAGATGGAAGAAAATTAGCACTTGAAAAGATCGTAGAACTTTTCGGATTCTGCGAAAACATGCCAGTGCAACTAAAAATAGCTAAAATAAACAAAGAAAACAACCAAATAGGGGCTACCCTTTCAGAAAAACAACTCAATCAATACAAGAAATGGACAGAATCACTTCTTGATCGAATAATAGTTTTAGGTGCAAACCAAAACGAAATCCGAGAAGCCTTAAGGAAAACTAGGCTTATCCGCGACATAGTACAGATTGAAACTTTAGGGTTATTTGAATACGCATTAACATGCAAACTGGGAACAGATGCTGAAGGACTGATTCCAAAAATTGGAAAAAACTTACGGAACACCAACTTCAGCATATTTAAACCCAGAAAAATTTTCAACTTTCTCAAAAAATAAGCATTAATAAACCTAGCCGAACCTGAACAAGAGAAGTCACGTTTTAGGAATTACAAGAACGGTGAACGCTAATGAGCTAATTGAGTGACGAGGGATATCAAGAGGTCTCAACCTTCATTGACTTGCAGTTTCAACAGGTCTAGGATTTGAAGAGTCCATAAAAGCGTGGAACCTGAGGATCGACTCAAACAGAGAGAAAGCTTAGCAAAAACTTCAATGTGAAGAATCCAGCTTAAAAACTTTTACAGTTCACGTTTGGCTTGGCATTTATTGCTGTTAAAGCTTCAGCAGTCAGTTAGGTCTACCCCCTACCTTTTTTCAGCTTCCGTTGGAAGGTTGCCGAAATGGCTGGGCTTACTTAAATTCTGAGTGGTTGGGTACAGATGCGAGAAAGAGGGTTGTTAAGGTTAGTTTGAGTAGAGGGAGATTTTTGGATAGGATAGCTGAGAAGCTTGGCTTTAGTGAAAGCGAAACGAACATTCACTTTGGTTGAGAAAAATCAAAAATCAATAGCCGAGATATGCTTATCTTTTTGAATTTCTTGGTTGGAAACAACAATTTTTATTGAGAGCTTTCATGAAGTTTTTTAGTTATTTTTTCTACTATTTCTTCGTAGAAGTCTCCGAAAGTCTGGTAAACAAGCTTGGCCAAGTCGTAGAGAATCAACAGGAAGAATGCAAAGATTATTACTGTAGCTAACCTGGAAATCCACCCACCCATGATTGTCTGGAGCTGGGAAGGCAGATATATCCAAAGCAGTACTGTCAAAAGGATGTAGAAAAAGTCAATCAGCAGATGCTTAAGCGCGGTTTCTGTAACTCCGATCCTGCTCACTAAGCGTTTAACGATAACATCAATTATGGTTTTAAACGATGTTATTATGCTATATCCAAAATAGATGATCACAATCAAGTTAAGAGCCGTTAACATATGATCTGATGTTAAAGCAGTACTTTCAAGCTGAATCAATGTAATGCCTGATATAACTGGACTAATCATGCTAATGGCGAGGAGTGTTATGCTTAGCTTGATGGAATTAGAGATTAGGCTTTTGAGTTTGCTACTTAGATCTTTTCTTTCGATTCTAATTTCAGGTTTGGGCTCTCTTCTAACTTTTTCAAATTTAATCTTTCCTTTCCTTATTCTATAAGCAAGCGTCAACGAGTAACCTAGATAGAATAGGGGAGCCAAAGCTAAATAATATATTCCGAGGATCGGCAATGAAAGAAGAGATGTTGCGAAAACTACGAATAGTCTTGCATCCCTCGTCGCGGGTACTTTCCTCAGCTTCTCCGCGCTTACGCCAAGTCTGCTCAAATTGTGGGTCACATAACTTACGAATATTACATTGGCAGCCGCTAGTATTACAAACAAGAGGGTGGGGTCGTCTATAATCGGCAAAGATAAGGTTAACCCAGTTACTATAGCAATATCTGAAATGCGATCCAGCACCGAGTCCAGATAGCCGCCCCAAGGCGTAGCTTTACGATAAAGTCTTGCAAGCTCACCATCCACACCATCTATAATGGATGCGACTTGCACAAGTAATCCCCCTAAAATAAACGCCCTCAGTGCCAGCAGAAGACTTGCTGATAGGGCTAGGATGAACGATAGTAATGTTGCTGTTAACGGGCTGATCTTAAAGCCTCTTCGGTATGCCATGATGGAAATGCGTGTGGATATTGGCCTGTTAAGGTATTTGGATACAAGTCCATCTTCAGGTTTAGTGAGTTCCTTTCTCAGTATTTGCCAATAAACCTTCCTTGCTGCAACCAAGTCTTCAGGTGTATCAACGTCTTTCCACAACTTCCCCGTAACATCTACATAATCTACTTCACCGTTAGTCGCTGCTAAGTTAAGTGCATCGGCTATTGTAGACTTAAAGCCAAAGTTTTCTATCGCTTTTTCTATGTATGCCCCGGAATTCTCGCGACACAGTATTATACCTGTGTCTATTCCATACCGTGGGGAAACAGCCTTACCAACACTCACTACTGCTTCCCCTCTAAGCGCAAGCTTAAGTCCTTCTCTTGCCTC
>CBETPM010000114.1:0-3935 GCA_965538135.1 Candidatus Bathyarchaeota archaeon | reverse complement strand
CCGCTATGGCTAAACTGTATGCTTCGGAGGCATGCGAGAGAGCTGCTACAAAAGCTCTTCAAATTCATGGTGGTTATGGATATGTAGATTCAGATCTAGAGCGTTTCTATCGTGACGCTAGAATCATAGACATAATAGAAGGAACTGGTGAGATTCAAAGATACATTGTGTCTAGAGAAAGTTATAGAGAGGCTAATTTGCCTCTACCTTAAACATTTTAGGCGTAAGACTTAACATCATTTCTCTTTTTTATAATAGTTGAAGCGAAGAAGTTGATAATAGATTTCCATGTCCATCCATTTTTAAATGAGAAAAAAATTCTAGATCAGATGGAAAAGGCTAATGTTGATAAGGCTGTTTTGTTAGCTGTTGATGCCGATCCTTCAGATGTTGACAAGCCGGAAATCAAAAAAAGATTAAGAGAACGCCATTTAGAATCAGCCTTCAAATTTAGAACGCTGCGTTTTACGTCGATAGAGGACGAAATAAAACAATTCTTCCAACAGCTTATAATATCTTATCCAGAACTGAAAAGTTCAAATCAGGAAATAGCTGACCTTGTTAAAAGAAATCCAGAAAAATTCATAGGGTTCGGTTCTGTAAATCCAAACAAAGACAATGCCTATGTAGAATCCAAACTTAAAGAAATAAGTTCTCTTGGGCTTAAAGGAATAAAAATGCTTCCAACACTTCAGCTTTTCTCACCCATAGAAAACAAAAATTTCGAAAAAATCTGTGAATATTGCGAAAAGAACAAACTAATAATTCTCTACCACACTGGATGTGACCCTGGACCATGGGAAGTGCCAGAGCTTTCCGAAGATGCTAACCCAAAATATCTAAAGCCAGTTCTTGAAAGCTACAAGCCCCTTATAGTATTGGCTCACACTGGAAGCTATAGTGCGTATAGACCTGGAATATGGTTTGAAGAAGCCTTTGATTTGGCTAAAAACTTTGAAAATGTTTATTTTGATTCGGCAGCTGTTTCCAGCTTTATTTATTCAAAGAAGATTTTGAATAAAATACGAGAAGAAATAGGCTTGGAAAGACTTCTTTACGGGTCAGACTACCCTGTCGTGTGGGGTAGTGATATGGTATATGAAGTGAATTTCATTAAAAAATGTAAGAATCTGACTGAAGAGGAAAAGGAGCAAGTACTTGGGTTAAATGCAATGAAAATTTTGAATCTATAGACTGTGTTTCTGGATAAGATTAATAGCTGTCTATGGCGTAGATTAAGCAAAAAGGTGGTTGAAAATGGACTTCGAGTTCACGCAAGAAGAAAAAATGTTTAGAGAGAGCCTTCAGGAATTTTTGAAAAAGGAATTTGCTCCAATAGCAGACGAAAGAGATAAGAAAGGACCTTTCACCAAAGAAGAAGCAATAGATATCATGAAAAAATTCAAGAAGGTAGGCATAGGACTTGACCCAGAAAGTGCAAAGGCGATTTTTGCAGAAGATCCAGTAATGTTTGGAATAATGGCTGAAGAGGTTGGGAAGGTGTGGGCTAGTATACTTCCATTGTTTGGCATGAGCAGTATCCCAGCAATGTTTGTTCCTTTGGCATCCGACGAAACCCAGGATCGATTGATGCCTAAGCTTGAAGGAGCGGAATTTATTGGATGCTTTGCCGAGACAGAACCAGAAGCTGGATGCGATACTTCTAACCTCAAAACAACAGCCAAACTGGAAGGAGACTACTACATAATTAATGGCAACAAAACTTGGATAAGTAATGCATCAATTTCGGATGCAGCCTTTGTCGGTGCAAAAGACTTGACCACTGGTGCAGAATCCTTCTTCCTACTAGAAAGTGAAGTTTCACCGTTCGAAACTAATGAATTACATAAGATAGGATGGAAAGCAGCGCCTACAGGTGAAATATTCCTCGTAGACTGTAAAGTACCAAAGGAGAATGAAATGAACTCTATGATGGCAAAAGCTATGTCAGACCCTAAACTGATGGAGTTATTGCCACTTTCCGAGGGGATGCTGCAATTGTTCGGTCAAATGGCGCCATTTACTGCTCTTATGACTCTGCCTAGAGCCGGCATGGGCTTGACATCAATAGGAATCGCTGAAGCTGCCTTTGAAGCTGCAGTTAAGTACGCGAAAGAAAGGGTGCAATTCGGAAAACCAATAGGAAAATTCCAGCTGATCCAAGAAATGCTGTATCACATGAACGTTTTAATAGAAACCGGGAGACTTCTCGGCTATAAAGCTATAGATGCCATTTCCAAGGGCAGTTCAGAAGCTAGAAGACTTTCTTCTATGGCTAAAGTGTATGGAGGAGAAGCAGCCGTTAAAGTGACATATGATGCAATACAGATTCATGGAGGACTAGGGCTTTCAGATGAAATGCCTTTGGAGAGATATTACAGAGACGCAAGAATGATGACAATACCTGATGGAACCAGCGAAATAATGAAGTTGATTACGGGGTATACCATTCTGGGGAAAGGTTTCTCTGCCTATACTTGATAAATCCTCCCTTTTTCCTTTTTGAAATGCAGCACGCTATTTTGTTTATAAATGTCAACATAACTTTATTAAAAAGTAGGGTGAAATTATGGTTACAGAAGTCTTTAAAGACCTTTTTCAAATCAAAGTACCATTACCTCACAGTCCTCTTAGGCACTTGAATTCCTATCTTATAAAATCCGAGAACAGAAATTTACTTGTTGACACAGGACTTAACTTTACAGAAACTTTTCAAGCTTTATCTCATGGACTTGAAGAAGTAAGATTAAAAACTGAGAGTTTAACTGATATTTTGTTGACGCACTTTCACGTAGATCATGTAGGCTTAGTTCCAAGATTAATGGAAAGATCTAAGAAGCTGCAATTATTAATACATCATGTCGAAGCTGAATTTTCAAAGAAAATATCCCAAGATTTTGAAGATTATATGAAAAGCATGAAAAATTTCCTAAGTGCTTATGGCACCCCAAATCTTATATCAGAAAATTTAGAAAAATACCACCCCGCCTTTTTTGTTCCTCAAGCTTATCAAGAACTTGCTAACTCAGACAATGTCTTGGAAGACGGGGACCAAATAGTTGTTGGACGATACTGCTTTAAAGTTCTATGGACTCCAGGCCATTCGCCAGGTCATGTTTGTCTGTATGAACCTTCCTACAAGATGCTTATTTCAGGCGATCATCTATTGCCTACTATTTCTCCACATGTGGCCCAATTTATGGAGGATATGGATCCTCTTAAAGATTATTTGGACAGCCTTGACAAGATAGAAAAGTTGAAAGTTGATATTGTCCTGCCTGCTCATGAAGAGATCTTCACCAATTATTATGATAGGATTAGACAGCTTAAGGAGCATCATAGAAGACGGTTGAATGAAATTCTAGAAGAACTTGAAAAGGGCGAAAATTTAACAGCTTTTGAATTGGCATCAAAAATACGTTGGGATGTTAACTATAAATCATGGGAAGATTTTCCTCCATTCCAGAAGTATTTGGCTCTCGGAGAGACTGTAGCGCATTTGAATATTCTTGAGAAAGACGGGATGATAAATAAAAATAAGGTTGATGGAACCTTTTTCTACAGTAGAAGATAGTTAAGGAGTTTCTCTGCATTTTTTTATCGCTAGCAGCGCAGCTCCCAATGCGCATACTATTTGAGGTTCCTCTGGCAATATAGGGCTTATGCCGATTTTTCTGCTTAATGCCTCCACAAATCCTTTGTTTTTGGCTACTCCTCCCGTGAAAACTATATCCTTTTCAAATGCGATTCTGCTAGCCATGTTATGAATTCTTTCTGCTATAGCCTCGTGAATACCTGCAACTAAATCTTCTACTGCAGAGCCTTGACTTATGTGGGATATTACTTCTGATTCCGCGAAAACTGTACACGTGCTACTTATTTTTACTGGTTTTTTGGATTTAAAGTGAAGATTGCTTAGTTCTTCTATAGGTTTT
>CBETPM010000113.1:0-3945 GCA_965538135.1 Candidatus Bathyarchaeota archaeon | reverse complement strand
ATTTATTAGAGAAAACTTTACTTATACTCTGTTGAAAGTCAAGGTGAGTGATTTGAAAACAGCTTATGAATACATAGAAAGCATACGGAAACTTGATAAGAAAATTTACATGTTTGGTAATGAAATTAAAAGTCCTTGCGATTTTCCCTTTCTTAAGCCAAGTTTAAATTCCATTGCCTTAACGTACGAGTTGGCAAATAATTCCAAATATGCTGATCTGATGACGGCTAAATCCCATTTAACTGGCGAAAAGATTAATCGTTTTACACACATACCCCAAAACACTGCTGATCTTGTCAAGAAAGTGAAAATGCTTCGTCTTTTAGGCCAAAAAACCGGATCCTGTTTTCAGCGCTGTGTTGGAATGGACGCATTAATTGCCTTGTCAAGTGTGACATATGAAATTGACAGCAAGTATGGAAGCAATTACTATTCGCGTTTTAAAGACTTTCTGAGATATGTGCAGAGTAATGATCTTGTTTGCGCAGGATCCATGACGGATGTTAAAGGCGACAGGAGTCTGAGACCTTCTCAGCAGAAGGATCCTGACCTTTACTTGCACATAGTGGAGAGAAGGAATGACGGTATAGTTGTAAGAGGCGCTAAGGCGCATCAATCCGGTGCGGTTTTTGCCCACGAATTAATTGTTATGCCCACTGTTGCCATGTCGGAGGAAGACAAGGATTATTCCGTTTCATTTGCTGTTCCGGGCGACGCGGAAGGAATAACCTATGTGGTTGGCAGACAGGTTAATGATACAAGGAAATTTGAGGAGGGCGAGATAGATGTTGGCAACGTTAAATATGGGGCTTCAGGTCATGAGGCTTTGATAATTTTTGACGATGTATTTGTACCTTGGGAACGAGTTTTTATGTGCGGAGAATATGACTTCACTAGAACTCTTGTGGAACGATTTGCTTCATACCATAGACAAAATTACGGAGGATGCAAAACCGGCGTTGGCGACGTTCTTATAGGTGCTACAGCTCTAATTGCTGAATACAATGGAGTGGAAAAGGCTTCTCATGTTAAGGACAAAATAATTGAAATGATACATTTGAATGAAACCATGTATTCTTGCGGCTTAGCATGCTCATACGAGGGTTATCAGCTTCCTTCCGGAACGTATTATGTTAACCCGTTGTTAGCTAACATTGTTAAGCAAAATGTAACGAGATTTCCTTTTGAGATGGCTAGGCTTGCTTTAGATATTGCTGGCGGGATTGTAGGCACCCTTCCTTCCGAAAAGGATTTGAAACATCCAAAACTCCAAAAATATCTAGACAAATACTTAAAGGGCAGAGTTGACATCCCAACGGAATACAGAATTCGTATTCTTAGGTTAATTGAGAATATGGCAATGGGCACAGGGCTAATAGAGGATTTACATGGTGCGGGTTCTTCCCAAACGCAAAGAATAATGATACCTCGATTAACAGATTTGGAGGCAAAAAAACTGCTTGCAAAGATGCTTGCTGGAATAGAAAAGGGAGAAAGCATTTAGGGGCTATATCTTACTTTTTTATTTGAGTTTACTCGTGTATTGTTTGTATTTCCACATACAGCCTAAAGCACTGACACATTGTTCAATAGAATTGTATACCGGTATTCCTTCGCTCTCCAACTGAGTCGTCCACATGTCAACTGTGTCTTTAAATCCCAACAAGTAGGTTAACACAGGCTTTCTTTCAGTGTTTATTTCTTTCAGATATCGTGCAGCATTTCTTAAGTCTACATAAGGGATAAGGCGTGGCACTGCCACAAAGAGAACTAGTATACTATCGACTTTTTCATCCTTCATAACGGCTTCAACCGCTATCCTTATGCTTTCTTCCGGTCCTACAGCTTCGAACAATGGTTCGATGTCTACGGGGTTGCTTACAGAAGCCCATGAGGGCATATTTTCCCTTATCCGCTCAAGGGTTTCGTTTGATAAAGGTGCGAGTTGTAAACCTCGTTTTGCACATTCATCAGCAGCTATAACACCACCGCCTCCAGTTACGGTGACTATGGCAACTCTGTTTCCTTTTGGTAATGGTTGTAATGCGAAAGCCTTAGTCGTGTCTAAAAGCTCTTCCAGATCACCACTCACTCGTATCACTCCCGTTTGTTTGCAAACAGCATCGAAAATTTCATCTTTAACTGCTAATGATCCAGTATGAGACAGGGCTGCCTTTGCGCCCAACATTGTTCTTCCAGATTTAAGCACTAGAATTGGCTTAATTCTCACAACTTTCTTGAAGACTTCAAAAAGTTTTCTTCCGTTTTTCACCCCTTCCAAGTATATAGCAATTACTTCCGTGTCTTCATCTTTGGCTAAATATTCTAAAACTTCAGCATCATCAACATCACACTTGTTTCCAAGGCCAACAATTTTGCTTATTCCAAAAGGTTGCTTAGACATTATAGACCAAAAGGCGGCGGCTGCAAAAAGGCCTGTCTGGGCTATAAAAGCCACATTTCCCTTCTTAAGTTTTGGAAGAGGTGCAAAAGAAGTTGTAAAGTTGTTTGAAGTGTTCAATATGCCTGTTGTGTTAGGACCTATTACACGAATTCCGGTGCTATTCGCAATTTTAACCACTTCTTCCTCAAGCTTCTTTCCTTCTTCACCTGTTTCACGAAATCCCGAAGAACAGATAACAACACCTTTTACATTCTTGGATGCACAATCTTTCACGACTTCAGGAACTATTGATGCTGGAACAATTATAATAGCCAGGTCTACTTCATCCTCGATAGACTCAACCTTGGGATAAGCTTTGAGGCCTAAAACTTCGTCGGCGTTAGGGTTGACAGGATACACTTTTCCCTTGAATCCTAAATCAAGAAGATTTTTCAACAAGGAATGACCAAACTTGATAGGATTGCGTGAAGCACCCACAACTGCTACGCTTTTAGGTTCAAAAAAGCATCTTAATTCATTGTCATATTTTGCATTTGTAAGCATAGTACTCCTCTAACCCTAATTTTGAATTATTAGCAAAAACTTTAGGTTTTAATACATTTCGTGAGTAAATGGCATTTTTTGTCATCGAAACATTATCATACCATAATACTCGATAATAATTGACATGTGAAACAAGCAAAAGTCGTCTTATGTAATTTTCATTTTCAGGAAATAAAAAGGGTGCATAAAAAGGGTGCAGATTATTATTTTTACTCCTTTTCAATTACGGTCGCTACGCCTTGTCCTCCTCCGATACAAGCTGTTGCTAAACCTAGTTTCCCCCCTTCTTTTTGGAGGATCCTTGCAAGAGTACCGACAAGTCTGGCACCTGTGGCTCCTAAAGGATGGCCAATAGCTATTGCTCCGCCTTTAACGTTTACTTTTTCTGGATCTATTCCCAACTCTTTTATACACCATAATGTCACGATCGCAAAGGCTTCGTTGATTTCCCAGAAGTCAATGTCTTTGACGTCCAGCTTCGCATTTTTAAGTGCCTTTCTGCTTGCTGGAACTGGTCCCTTTCCCATAACTGCTGGAGGAACCGCTGCCCACCCCATCGATTTTATGGTTGCCAGCGAGTCTAAACCCAACGACTTGGCTTTTTCTTCAGAAGCTAATAGAACGCAAGAGGCCCCAGCGTTTAAGGGAGAAGAGTTTCCTGCTGTTATTACTCCGTCTGATGTAAAGGCTGGTGGCAAACTTTTTATTTTTTCAAGAGAGGTATCTGGTCTAACACTTAGGTCTTTATCTACTGTTTCAGTAGTTCCGTCTGGATAAGTTACGGTTATAGGCAATATTTCGCCGTTGAAAAAACCTTCATTTTGGCCTTTTGTTGCTAGCTGATGGCTTCTTAGAGCCCATTGGTCCATATCCTCCTTGGTTATTCCATGTTTTTGCGCGGCTTCTTTAAAGAGTCGTTCAGCTGTTAATCCCATAATGAAACCTGTTTCCATCTCATATTTTCTGTATTCTTCCTTCTCGATAAGGTCCATCGGCGG
>CBETPM010000112.1:0-3947 GCA_965538135.1 Candidatus Bathyarchaeota archaeon | reverse complement strand
GAAGATTCATTGTGCAACATGGTTTTATTCTCGCATTTTTATCTTTAGGAATTCTCTTTGCTGTTTTCTATTCATTTTGCTCAATTCTGTTTTATATTTCTCTTTAAGTATTCTGAGTTTACAGTAACTGTATAGGGCATCATAAACATAAGCAGCTTTTTCCAAAGCTTCAAAATCATCTTTTGCATTAAGCCTCACACCTGTCATTATCGCGTCAAGTCCTATCCCTTCAGGAGCAGAGGCTTTGTCGCTTGTGTCTGCAGAGTGCACAATTTTCGCAAGTTCATGGAGCACCGGGTCAGTTAGATTGTATTCTTCTATTATGGTCTCGAAGCTGCATTTGCCGTTTCTATGACCAAGCCTAACATTAGGTGCATCGAAAGGGATTGCGCCATATTTTTTAGCTGTTTCCTCAATTTTTTCTGTAGGTACAAAGATGAACTCTGCTTTTGCGTCTATGAATTTCTTTATAAGCCACGGACAAGCTGTTCTATCTACATGTACATATTCGCGAGTAACCCATTTCATGCTTTTCACCACAAAAATCGATTGTACCGCTGAAGATAAATGCTTTTTGGCTAAATGCAAAATAATCTCTTAAGATGTAAAATATTTCTAATTTTGCTTTACATAAAAACGGATAATAAAGACTGTGACAAAATATGTACAAATGACCGTGTTCATCACTGTTAAAGGAGAACTTGTGGAAGGCATTTTTAGAGAGCGGCTTACCCGTTTTTCAGTGTTAGTTGATTTGGAAAACAAGACTTGCGAAGCTTTTCTACCCAATCCTGGAAGACTAAAGGAACTTTTAACCCCTGGCTCCAAGGCTGTATTAAGAGAGAATTTTCATGGTAATAGAAAAACCATTTACGATTTGATAGGAGTTTACTATAAAGGGCAGAAAGTTTCTGTGGATTCCCGCTTTCCAAACAAGCTGGTTTTTGAAGCTTTAAAGAAAAACGCCTTAAAAGAGTTTGCGGGATACAGCGTAATTAAGCCTGAAGCATATTATGGCCATACACGCTTTGACTTCCTCTTAAGCGAAGGCCAAAAATCTTGCTTTTTAGAGGTTAAGTCCTGCACCCTCGTTAA
This sequence comes from Candidatus Bathyarchaeota archaeon, assembly GCA_965538135.1. Taxonomy (GTDB): domain Archaea; phylum Thermoproteota; class Bathyarchaeia; order Bathyarchaeales; family Bathycorpusculaceae; genus PIXZ01. The sequence continues at coordinate 2,852 of CBETPM010000112.1, read as the reverse complement.
AAAAGGTGTAGCCATGTTTCCAGATGCAAGAACTAAGAGGGGGGCTAGGCATGTATTGGATTTAGTTAAAGCAAAAAAGGAAGGTTATCGAGCATGCATATTTTTCCTTATCCAAAGAACTGATGCGCATATGTTTTCGTCTAATAACCAGGTTGACCCCGAATTTGGAAAGGTTTTGCGAGAAGCGGCAAAACAAGACGTAGAAGTTTACGCTTATTCATCTGATTTTGTCGGCAATCAAATAATATTAAGAGGTAAGGTTAAAGTTATTCTATAGCCCGAGCCAAGGGTAAGGTTAAATGATTTTTAGCCTCAACATATAAGCGTGGTGAAAATGTTTGTCTTTAACGTTGCGTGATGCTCAACATTTGTGCTGGAAAACTTTTAGAAAAATTAACGCCACGCTTGATTTAGAAAGAGGTAAGGGATCGACCCCTTTTGTTATGGTTCCGGATTTGCTGGAAGAGGCTGGCGAAGTGGCTTCTGTGGTGAAAGGACTGGAGGGTTTTAAGCGTCCTGAAAAGCCTAAAACGAAGGAGATGCTTGCCACCGAACTTTCAGATTTGCTTTACATAGTTTTTGTTTTAGCTGAACATTATGGCATTGAATTGGAAGAAGTTTTTCTACAGACAGTGAACGATTATGTTTTAAGGTTCATAAAATAAGAATGGCAACAGTTGTTTATGCTATTTTCTCTATCAGCTTCTTAACTTTGCTTTCTATTTCGTCTCGGATTTGACGAACCTTCTCTATGGATTTTCCTTTCGGGTCTTCAATTCTCCAGTCCACGACTTTGTTTAGTAATGGTGCTGGGCAGAAGCCTTCCGCTTCGCATCCCATAACGATTATAACGTCGGCTTCTTGCACCATTTGGTTATTGATAAGTTTGGGCTTATGCTGGGATATGTCAAATCCTTTTTCTTTCATAACCTGCACAACTGTTGGATTAACTTCTTTGGATGGCATGGTTCCAGCACTTACGGCTTCAACTTTCCCTTTTCCATAGTGTTTTGTAAAGGCTTCAGCCATTTGGCTTCTTCCCGCATTTTCAACACAGACAAAGAGAACTTTTTTCATATTTCACCCTTTGGATTATTTAGGTAAAAGAGGATTATTTTATTTGCGTCTCGATGGAACCTAAGCCAATTTTATAGTTGACACAGAGAAAGTTTATAATCAAATGCTTTCAGTTCTGTTTTATGCAAATTTCAAAAACGAACATTGCACAAAGAAACATTCTGGCGTTAGCAGTTTTCTCTTTTTTCCGTGGGGCGGGTGTAAGCATCTTCATGACGCTTTTTCCGCTTTACATTATTTATTTAGGTTATGAAGTGGCAGATGTAGGGGCAATTGCAACTCTGTCATCTATACCATGTATAGTCTTGCTTCCTTTTATAGGCATTTTAATAGATCGAATCGGAAGAAAGCCCATAGCAATATTTACGGGTTTTACTCTGGTTTTCGCTCTTCTGATTCCTTCTTTCACTTCTTTTTATCCTCTTTTGGTTTTTGCTTATGCTTTCTATTTTTTCTCTTTTATTGCTGGACAGCCCTCGAGAAGTGCGTTGTTGGCTGATTCTATTGATGAAGAGTTGGGGGCGGCGTTTGCAAAAACTTTCATTCCTTTTCATGTTGCAAGGGCGACCATTCCGTTTGTTGCAGGTTATCTGGCTGAGATTTATGGATATTATCCAATTTTTCTGTATTCTGCTTTTTTTACAGCAATTGGAACGGTTTTTTTCGCATTCTGTTCGATTGAACCTGAAAGAGGTAGCGATAAAGAAAAAATCAGTTTAATGGAGGAGTTGAGAGATTCGCTTATTCTAGAAAGAAAACTTCTTAAACTTTACTTGTTCGCCATAATTGACAGATTCGCGTGGCAATTGTGGTTCCCATTTTTGAACGCCCATTTTAAAAAAGGACTAGAAATGACAGATTCGGAAGTTGGGTTATTAAGCAGTGTCATGAGTGGAACGTTGTTTACAAGCGCTTTTGTTTCTGGAAAATTTGTTGACCGTATAGGTTCAATTAAGAGTTTATGCGTATCTGAAGGATTGGGAATACTTGCAGCTTTGTCTCTTATTTTAATCCCGAGTAAAGCTTTGGCTGTTATTCCCCAAATTTTTATTGGTATTTCATTTTCACTTTGGATTCCAGCTTATAATGTTATGATAGCAAGTTATTCTGCTCAAGAGAGCCGAGGAAAGGCGTATAGTAAAATGAATGTTTTTAGGACAGCTATTTCTATTCCTGCCCCACAGTTTGGGGGCTATCTTTATGACAATATTTCATTTGCGACACCCTTCCTGCTCTCAACGGCTTTGATGGCGACTAATATTTCTATTATATTGCACCGGGAGAAAAGTAAATCCTGAAATTTCTATTTTTTCTCACAATCAAAACATAGGTCAGATTCCCTGTTTGTCCAAAAGGTTTTTCCGCATTTTTTACATTTTGTTTTGCGAAGTAATCCCTTTTCCCTCGGCTTTACAGGTGTAAAAGTTGTTTGTCTTCGCGGGAAAGTTATGGCTTTTTTGTGGCATAATGGTTCGCATGCAGTACAGCCATTTACACATTTATGTGGGTAGGCAACAACAGCTTTTCCGTCTTGAAAAATGAAGACGCCGTTGGGACAGAATTCCACACATTTAGGTTTATCAAAGGGTGCGCATCCGTCGCATTTTTCCGGAAAAATTGTTGGATACCAAGGTGTACACGATTGGCTCATTAGGATTTTCACCTCTGCTGGCTTCTTCTGCAGTCAAAGCAGAGTTCAGTTTCAAAGTTTGTTAGGAAAGTTTTTCCGCAGTTTTTGCATTTCCCTTCTTTTAGTATTCCCTCTTTTATTGGCG
>CBETPM010000111.1:0-4027 GCA_965538135.1 Candidatus Bathyarchaeota archaeon | reverse complement strand
CTTCTACTTTTGGTCCTCCGAGCTCAACATGCATCTGGTGTCTTCGGATTCTTTCACCCTCGTAGATCACACCGACGTCTACCGGTATATCCTCGAACATAGCCATTTTATTTCTCTCCTAACATATTTATAATGTCCTCAAGATTTTTAGTCCATTCCTCAATCTTCATGTTTGGAAAAGACCATGTAGCATGAGGCTGATAAAACCTATCTACATTGATTGTCATAAGGTGTTTGTAAGCAAAGTGCTTAAGCCCGGACAGAATAAGCCACTCCATATAATACTGCATCCCCATGAACAACGCAAGATCGTACTGCCCTTCACCATCAACACCATTCCACTCTGAATCCGTAAGTCTATTGCCAATATCCATCGCTGGCATCCAAGCCGCTGGATGAAAACCCCTCTTAATGAACTCGCCCACTATGTGAGCCGTAGCAACAACAGGTATTTCTGCGGCCTTCGCGAGGGCAATTGCAAGGTCAATCGCTTTTTTCTCGCCCAATTCGATTTCAACAGCCTTGTGTCCAACGACGAAGATGGGGCGCTTAGCTCTCTTTATTAGGGTGACAACCACTGCTGGTTTCGTGATGACGTGGGCCTTCTTCGGACCTGGGATTTCAGCTGTCTGCCACGGTTCTGCCATGGACATTTTCACTCCTTCCTCTTCCTAATTAGTCTTGGCAGGAGGGTTGGAATGTTTATAATCCTGCCCTCCTTCCACTTCTTTTTCTCCAAAAACTTCAGAATTTCGTCTCTCATGGTGAGTGGAATGTCCGCCTTTGTGCGGACGAAAAGGTGGATGTCGTCGGGGAGTACTCCGTAGAGTCGTTTGTGCAGGTCGATGTAGTGGGTGAGCTTTATGGCTCGTCCCTTCGTTGTGTCTGCAGGTCTTATGCAGAGCTTCGCTATCATAACTATTGCCTCCTCCTTTGTTTCAGCCGCATAGAACAAGTGCTCAGGTGTGGGACCAACGTAAACCCGGTCCCCGGTGCGGGCGTCATAATCATACCAGTCTTCCATTCGATCCTTTCTGCCCAGAAGCATACGTCTATATTTGGATCCGTGAGGTCCAACTATAACCGGCACTCCCAACCGCCAGAAGCCGCTGGCTATGGAGGCTGCCTTCTGGGACATGGCACCCCACGCAACTCCAACCGCACCAACCCGAGTGTGGACGTAGTCAGCAATCTCCACGTAGTTCGCGCGAAGGGGAAGTTTTGCAAAAATGCTTGCAATCTTGATCGCGGCCCCGGCTATGTGAGGGTTGGAGACACATGAGCCCACGTTAACTATACCTCCTGCATCAAAGTTACCTGGGTATTTCTCGTAGAGAGTCTTTCCATCTTCATCCTTCTGCATAGCTATGGACATGGCGGCACAGCCTGTAGCGGTTACGATATATCTACGCTTTGCGAACTCCTCAGCCATCTCTGCAACCTCCCTTCCACTGTGGGGATAGTTAGCACATCCTACCAGCGCCACCACTCCAGGGATTTCTCCGAGGACTATGGGTCCACCAACTTCCCTTATTTCCACATCTTGGATTGCACCTCGTCCAACCCGTATCTTAAACTTCTCTTTGATTAAATTCTTTTGCGACGCTGCTACCACAAAGCTATGCAGAGGGAAGTCGTTTGGGCAAGCACTATCACAACGGGCGCAACCAATACAATTCTCGAGGATTTCAGCCAGCGGGTTAAGGTCACCCTTTGCCGCCGCTTTCATGGCCTCTGGGATGGGCAAGTCATTTGGACAGGCCCGCCTACACTCGTTGCATTGCGTACATTTTTTGGCAGCCCTAATGATTTCTTCTACTTCCGGGATACTCTTGAATTTATTTCTTTTTGGGGCAACAGCCATCGCCGTTTCAACCGCAACTTCTCCAACTTTCTCTGGGTCCAAAATGAGCACTCCGGGAACTTTTTCGTCAACCAGATCGGATATTATTTCCTTCGCTGGGCTTTTGGTTCTGTTCTCAAGTCCCAGACAGTTTTTCGGGCTAGAGGCGATTACTGGTGCCTTGATTTTTTGCGCCTCGATTAACGTGTCTGCGCGGATACACTGTTCGTCCACCACTATTAGGTCAGGTATCCCGCTTCTGATATAACGTAACTGCCAAGATATGGGACCCACTATCTTCGCCATGGATGGACTGTACCTGGTGACGTCGATGGCGGTGCAGCATATGCCCACAACCTCAACTTTGTTGTATAACCCTTTGTCTGTTAAGTAGTCAATTATCCCAATTGAGGATGGCACGTTATGACCGATAACCAGGATCACGGGTTTAGAGACATCTGCTACCCCCCCAGCCTATGTCAGTTAGGGGAGCTTCCGGATCCGCTTTTGGAAAACCATAGGCTGAAATTTGCACCATATCCGCAACCTCCATTCCAACTTGGTCTATCATCCCTGCATGGAGTACTTTAGACTCGAAATCTAGGTTACTTCCCTCCTGACCTGTATGGCAGGCCGAAAGCACGTGGGTAACCTCGGTTTCGCAGTAGTCTAATACTTCTTCTAGGTCGCCGAGAGTCTTGGGCCTTATCCCTGTAACCAGTCGAGTTACCGGAGCTTCAATATCAACGTTTATCCCACCCACGTCGATGGGATGACCTCGCCCAAATTTTTCTATCAAGTGTTCAAGCAAGTGTCTGGCATGGCCGATGTGGGTGGCAGCTCCAATGCTGCAGGCAAGCAGAACTATACGGGATTGTTGAGCCGCCATGTTTAGTCCACATGCTCCTCTCTTGTCCCCTGTTAAGTCGCATTTCCCGAAAGTGCAGAGGCAGCACACATCACAAAACGGCAGGTAAAAAGGCTTGTACCGTTGCAGAAGCTTGAAGTCCCACTCTCTTAAATCGGTGATAGACGGAAACGGAGTCGGACCAACAGGCTCAGCCCACGTTTCTTCGAAAACTCTGCCAATAGACACCTCGAGATCCTTCATAACCGCAACATCAGTTTTCAATTCTTTGACCTTTACGTTTACTTTTTTCTTATTCACTCACGATCACAACCGAAGATTTTGAAGATGTAATGTTAGCGTGAGGTTATTTTAAGTTTTCTGGAAAACTTTTCTAGACGCTAGTTATTATATTATCAGCAAATTTAGTTTGAACGTAATTCAACAAAAATGGAAAGGGATACACCCTGATTTATTGTTTAATATAACCAGCTTTTTCCATTATTTTCTTCACAGACATGTATGCGGGAGAACCTGAGGCCAAATTTAGCAGAGATTTCCCTGAAAGGACGTATTCCTCGACATCCTCATCATAGGCTATCTTTCCTAAAAATTGTAGTTGTGTGGCTTTTCTAGCTTGACTCTCTAGGTGTTCCGGAAACCTGAAACCGCCGATAAGGTAGAAGTTTTTGAAGTCTATCTTCACTTCCTTAGCTACGCGATATGCACGTTTAACATGATCAAAGGATTTCTTGGAGGGGTCAATTATATCGAAGATGTCGTCAATCCTTTCTGAAATTCTTCGGTTTAGGTGTTCCAAGCCTGCTGGAGAATCCATGAGCACGTACCTGTAGTTTTTGGTTAGAGATTCTAAAGCTCCCTTCAGAGCTGCATCTGGCAGACAGTAGCATCCTTCAATCCATTTTGTTCCGACAGCGATGAAATCGAAATATTCGCCTTCGTACATGCCTTTCGCCCAGATCTTGCTTTCAATTCGCTCAGTGGGTGGAATGCCGACGGTGGTTCCACTCCCTTCTATGAAGGTTTCTATAAGCAATTCTGAAATGGTCTTCTTTCCTTTCTCTTCTAAGTCCACGCCTATCATCTCGCCAAGGTTTTGGTCCGGGTCGACATCCACCAAAAGCATGGGAGTGCCTCCAATTTCGATAAAGTACTTGGTCATTAAAGCAACGAAACTTGTCTTTCCTGTTCCACCGCGACCCATGATGACAAGCTTTTTCATTTTTTCTCTACACCTCCCTAACTCTTCTTCCCAGCTTATTAGTTATTCTTTGTGGTGAGTTTTTCGCCCAGATTTTGTATAGCACGTACAGCAG
>CBETPM010000110.1:0-4032 GCA_965538135.1 Candidatus Bathyarchaeota archaeon | reverse complement strand
CATTTCATTACAGAATATTGAAGTATGGAATAGAGGATAACCGAAATGATTCTGATAGTTGCTTCAAAAAAGGATTTAGCCAGCTTAAATATTGCAGAACAAATCCTAGCTCACTATGATTTCAGAAAAACTGCTGAATCCTTTCAAGAAAATCCAATATACTTAAATGAGATTGATGGAAAGACTGTTAAACTCATAACTTTAAATGATGAAACAGTTTACGCACAAAACCTACCCAACACAATAGAAAATCTAGAGTTTATAATTTTCATTTCACGCCACAGCAGCATAAGTGGCACTCCAACATTATCAGTGCACACTCCCGGCAATTTAGGCGAAGCACGATTAGGCGGACTTCCAAGAAAAGTTTCAGTGTCTCCAGCGAACGCCATGAAACATGCCTTAATGGCTATGATGCGTCTTAAAAATGAAATGGATCTTGACTACGAAGTTTCCTATGAATGCACCCATCACGGACCAAGCTTGGACACGCCTACAATGTTCGCTGAGCTCGGCAGTTCCCTAAAACAGTGGAAAGATGTAAAGGCGGCAGAAGCCGTTGCCCACGCAACTATGGAAGCTGTTTCAAGGTTCGGCGATTTTTCTGCAAAGGCTGTGCTTGGCATAGGGGGACCACATTACAACAAAAAATTCACTAGAATAGCGTTAGAAAAGGAGAAAGCCTTTGGACATATCATCCCGAAATATGTGGTTTCTGGCATAGATTTGGAAATTCTTAAAGAATGCGTAGAAAAAACATTGGAAAGGGTTGAATTGGCGGTTTTGGATTGGAAGGGAATAAAGGGTAAGTACAAATCAAAAATAATCAGAATACTTGAAGAAATAGGGTTGTCCTACGAGAAAGTTTAAGGTCTGAACTTTCTATTTTGAAAGAAAAGTTAATAGAATACAATCCACAGTAACCTTTATATTAGAATTGAAATGTTGAGTTTGCGATGAACCATGGGCTTAAGATCTTTCCTATCCCAATGTGCGAGAACATTAAAACTTGCTGTTAAGCCTGGGAAAAGTGAGCTCTGGCTGTCTATAAAAATATGTTTTCTGGGCATAGGAGCAGTTGGACTAATAGGCTTCGTCATTAAATTGCTAGCCGTAGTTCTTCAACCTGGAGCTTCTTAAAAGGAAGACACTCTTATGGAGAAAAAAGAAGAAGAATTCCCCACAAAAATTTTTGCGGTTAAAACAACAACCGGACAAGAGAAAAACGTGGCTAAGCTTGTTGCCGCAAGAATAGAGATGAATAAAATACCAATAAAAGCAATTCTCGTACCCGAAATTCTGAAAGGATACGTATTCATCGAAGCCGAAGGACCACATTTCGTAGAAGAAGCCATAGCAGGCGTAAGACATGTACGCTCCAGAGTCCCCGGAGTTGTTAATTTTTCCGAGATCAAAAGGTATATAGTAAGAAAGCCCATAATTGAAGAGTTAAGCGAGAACGATATTGTCGAAGTAACCGGAGGCCCCTTTAAGGGCATGCGCGCAAAAATTACCCGCATAGATAAAGGCAAAGCGGAAGTTACGCTTGAACTGTTGGAAGCAACTTTTACGCTACCCATAACCGTGCACTCAGATTATGTTAAGTTAGTGGAGAAAGCCAAAAAAGAAAGCGGTGAAATGTAAAATGGTTGAGAAAAAGGTTGTAGAACTTCTTGTAAGCGGAGGACAAGCCACCGCGGGTCCACCGTTAGGTCCAGCATTGGGACCTTTGGGCGTAAACGTTGTGGCCATTGTAAATAAAATAAACGAGCTTACAAAGGATTATTCTGGAATGAAAGTTCCCGTGAAAGTAACGGTAGATCCTGAAACAAAAGAGTTTGACGTTAGCGTGGGAACGCCTACAACCGCTGCTTTAATTGTCAGCGAGCTAAAAATTGATAAAGGTTCTGGTACACCACACACGCAGAAAGTTGGCAACCTTACTCTTGAACAAGCCATTCGTATAGCGAAAATTAAACGTCCAAAGCTTCTGGCTAAAAATTTGAAGGCTGCTGTAAAAGAGGTTTTGGGAAGCTGTGTTAGCATAGGAGTAACTGTGGAAGATAAAGATCCAAGAGAGTTGCAGCAAGAAATCGACGAAGGCAAGTATGATGAAATATTTAGTAAGAGTGAAGGATAAGAGAATATTTTTATAATCGCGTTCCATTCCCTCAATGGCACGAGGCTTCAATATGCCCTTAGACAAGAAAACAATATTAGCCGCAGTTAAGGAAGCAAAGCAAAATGCAGGTAAAAGAAACTTTACCCAATCAATAGAGCTCATCCTAACTTTGAAAGACATAGACATGAAATCGCCGGAAGGACGAATCCAAGAAGTTATAGAGATCCCGCATTCTCCACCAAATAAACAAAACAAAATATGTGTTGTAGCCTCGGGAGAGCTAGCCTTGAAAGCGAAAAAGGCTAAGGTAGACATGATTATGGATAGAAGCAAATTTGAAGGATTAGCTGGTAAAAAACGAGAACTTCGTAAAATAGCTAACGAGTATAACGTGTTTTTGGTTGAAGCCCCCTTAATGCCCTTAGTGGGAAAAATTTTAGGTCCAGCTTTAGGCCCTAGAGGAAAACTGCCTATACCTGTTCCTCCAGCAGCGGACATATCCAGCCTAATAGAGAAACATCGTAGAACCGTTAGGGTTAGGATGCGTAATCAGCCGATTTTGCAGTGCCGCGTTGGAACAGAAGACATGAAGGAAGAGGAAATAGCAGAAAATATTCAGGCAGTTTTGAGGGTTATAGAAGGAAAACTTAAAAGAGGAATAAAGAACATCCATAATGCTTACATTAAAACTTCTATGGGTAAGCCAGTTCAGATAAAACCCTAAAAGAGGAAAAAACCGATGCCATCCCAGCAAGTGTTACAGAAAAAAATCAGCGAAGTTGAAGAAACAACACAGTTGTTAAAGCAATATGATGTTGTCGGAATCGCCAGCCTACAAAAAGCCAGGGCACCACAACTGCAAGAACTTAAGAAAAAACTCTTAGACAACGTTTACATGAAAGTCATTAAAAACACTATTATGAAACGAGCCATCGAAAACTGTAAAGAAAAACCAGACCTTAAAAAACTGGAAAAACATTTAACGGGCTCAAACATTTACCTTTTTACAGATTTAAACCCTTTTAAACTGGCTTTACTGCTTGAGAAAGGAAAAGTTAAAACCACGGCTAAGGCGGGAGACATAGCAGCCTTCGACGTGGTAGTGCCAGCGGGAAACACCGGACAACCTCCCGGACCGATTATAAGCCAGTTAAACGCTGTGGGTTTGCCAACTCGAATTGAGGCGGGAAGTGTTTGGATAACCAAGGACACCTTGGTTGCTAAAAAAGGCGAAGTGATTTCTGAAAGGCTGGCCAGCGTTTTGTCAAAGCTTGGAATAAAACCTGTTGAAGCAGGTCTAGTAATGAAAGTTGTCTATGACCATGGCTTGATAATAACTCAAGAGAATTTACAAATAGACATTGAAAAGACAAAGGAGGAAATTGTAAATGCTTATGGGGAAGCCTTTGCCTTATCTGTAAGCGTTGCTTATCCGATAAAGGAAAACATGGTTACGCTTCTGCAGTTGGCTCACCAAGAAGCTTATAGTTTATCCATAATTGCGGCGATACCTACCAAAGAAACTATAGCAGACTTAATTAGAAAGGCTCATGCTCAAATGTTAAGTTTAAGTAGTAGGCTTCCCTCTTTAAAGGAAAAAACCGATTCTGGTGAAAAAAGTTAAAATAGTTGAAAGGAGAGGTGAAAAGGTATGGAATACATTTACGCTGCCATGCTCCTTCACAAAGCTGGAAAGGAAATAAACGAAGAAAACCTAACACAAGTTTTAACAGCCGCAGGCATAAACGCTGATGCAGTGCGTGTTAAAGCATTAATAGCTTCTTTGGCAGAAGTCGACATTGATGAAGCCATTAAATCTGCGCCTACGATGATGGCTCCAACAATCGCTCCAGCAGCTCAAGCTCCAACCGAAGAAGCTAAACCAAAAGAGGAAGAGAAGAAAAAGAAGG
>CBETPM010000109.1:0-4047 GCA_965538135.1 Candidatus Bathyarchaeota archaeon | reverse complement strand
ACCTCTCGTTTCCATAGTTTCTGCAGGCTTATCGAAATTTGGAAAAAGAGAAGGCCTATATGCCAGAGAACTCTTTGCTGAAGCTGCCAAAGAAGCCTTTGACCGCTGCCCAAAACTAAATCCCAAAGAGGACATAAAAGCCCTATTTGTTGGGCATATGGGCGAATCCTATGAACATCAGGGGCATACTGGCGCAACTATGGCTGACTGGGCTGGGCTACTCCATATTCCTGCTACGCGCGTAGAAACTGCGTGCGCTTCTTCTGGAGCTGCCTTAAGAGCCGGAATCTACGCGGTTCTTTCAGGCTTATGCGACGTGGTAATGGTCGGCGGTGTTGAAAAAATGACCCATAGAACAACCCCCGAAGTTACAGAGTTTTTAGCTATGGCTTCAGACTTCCCTTTCGAACAATGGCATGGAATAACCTTTCCCGGATTATTTGCTTTGATGGCCACTGCACACATGCATAGGTATGGCACAACAGAAGCGCAGTTAGCATCTGTGGCCGTGAAAAACCATTATCACGGAAGCTTAAACCCGAAAGCCCATATGCAGAAAGAAATAACCCTTGAAAAAGCCTTATCCTCACGGGTCATAGCGTGGCCCTTAAAACTTTACGACTGCTCCTTAATCACTGACGGTGCAAGCTGCCTAATCCTAGCAAAGCCCGAGCTAGCCAAAAAATACACGGACATGCCAGTGCACATAATTGGAAGTGGACAAGCCAGCGACACGATAGGCATATATGAAAGAGAAGAATTCACTTCGCTTGTAGCCGCAAAGTTAGCCGCTAAAAAGGCCTATGAAATGGCTGGCGTTAAACCCGAAGACATTCACGTGGCTGAGGTTCACGACTGCTTCACCATAGCCGAGATAATTGCCTACGAAGACCTAGGCTTCTGTAAACCAGGAGAAGGCGGAAAACTTGTGGAAAGTGGAGAAACAAAACTTGGCGGGCGAATTCCAGTAAACACCAGCGGCGGCCTAAAAGCTAAGGGCCATCCAGTAGGCGCCACTGGAACTGCGCAAGCTTACGAAATCTATCTGCAATTAACTGGTCAAGCTGAGAAAAGACAAGTAAAAAATGCGGAGGTAGGCTTAACCCACAATGTAGGCGGTTCTGGGGCTACAGCAGCGGTTCACATTTATAGGGGAGGATGAAAATGGCAGAGCAGCCACCTTTCACCATAGAGCAATTCTATAGTTACATAAGCCAAGGAAAACTCATGGCCGGTAAATGCAAGAAATGCGGGAAAATCCATCTTCCCCCTAGGCCATTATGTAATAATTGCTTCTCAAAAGACTTCGAATGGGTTGAGCTTCCAAAAAAGGGAAAACTGCTCACATACACGGTCATTTATGTTGCACCTCCCCAGTTTCAAGGAATGACGCCCTATGCAGTAGGCATAGTGGAACTAGAAAACGGCGTCAAAATTCCGGGGATGATTCGAGTTCCACAGGAACAGATTAGGATAGGGATGCCTTTAACCATAGACTTTGGCGCGTGTGCAGCCACGCAAGCGTGGCCTCAATGGCCAAGATATCACTTTAAGTCAGTTTGACAATTCTAACGTTTTATTCAAGTATTCTATTAGTGAGGGCAGGTCTGTAATGGAAGTTATGAAATAGTTTGCCCCTGCTGCTGCTAAATCCTTTGGAGAAGAAATTCCAGTTGGCAAGCCAACAGCAATAGCCTTTAACTCTCTGGCGCATTGCATGTCAATCCAGCTGTCGCCTGCGACAACGGTTTCTTCTGGGCTGACTTTCAAAGCTTTAATGGTGGCCTTTAAATGTTCAATGCTTGGCTTAACATTTTTAACTTTGTCTCGGGGCGTTACTGCGTCAAAAAATTTGGCTATTCCGAACTTTTTTAAGATGTAGTTGACGGATTTTTCGCTGTTTATGGTGCATAAGCCAATTTTTAAGCCCTTTTCTTTTAAGGCTTTTAAGGTTTCTAATACGCCTGGAAATAGACTTGTGGTTTTTGAGGCTTCTAACTCGTATTTTTCTGCGATTGCCAAGGCCTTGTTTTGGATTTCCGCAAAGTTTTTGTCCGATTTTCCGTTGTTTTTTAAGAAAATTTTTGTTTTCTTCAGCATCTCGAATATGCTTTCGTTTAGAGACAATATGGACGGGGGCAAACCTGCCCTTATTAGAAAGCTTCTAACTTCTGCTCTAACCGCTTTATACTCTATGTTAAAGTTTGCAAGAGTCCCGTCAAGGTCGAAGATTACCGCCTTTATTGCCATTGTCTTTTCCTTTCAATAAGGTTTAGAGCCTTTAATCATTTCTGAAAGAAATATACTTTACGGTAAAAGTAAAATTGAATATTTAACCTCCGATAATAGTATGTTTTGATGTGTTATGAGCTTTGAAGAATACGAAAAAGAAAAGCTCTGGCCCATTCTTTTAGAAACTGTTCACGCTTTGGTTATGTACGCGCATCATAAAGCCTACACTAGGGAGGTTATTCTAAACGAGAAGCCAGACATTACCCCTGCAGAGCTTGCTGCAAGATTGAAAATGCCTTTAGGGGAAGCCATAGTAATTCTTTACGAATTAAAAAATGAAAGAAACAGTAGTCATCATAGAATCTGAACGCTTGAAGCTTTAAAGGCGATGTAAACTTCCATGTTTAAGTTAAGCCCCATCTCATTGAAAGAACGCTTGGTTATCTGAACAGTGAAAGGATTTCCCACGTCAACTTTAAGCCGCACAACCGAACCCAAATCCGAAATTTCCACAATTCTTCCCTTGAAAAGGTTTCTGGCACTGGATGCAAAACGAGTTTTCGACAAAATTATGTCTGTGGGGTTTATGAAAACTGAAATTTTCCCTTGGCATCTCGTTGCCGCTACAACTTCCACATCATTCCCAATGTCCACTAGGGTTGTTCCATTCTCAGTAATTCTCGCGTCTCCAGTAAACGTGTTCTCTAAGCCTGCAAAACTAACCAAAGTTTTTGAAAGTCCGCTGAAAACTTCTTTGGGTGTTCCTATCTCGCTTATCTTTCCATAACTTATTAATGCTATGCGTTTTGGCAAACTTTTAGCTTGAAACATGTTATGCGTAGCCATCACAACTGTGGTTTTGTATTCGCGGTTAACTGTTGCAATCACTTCTTCAATTATAGACGCGTTTTTTGGGTCTAAATCAGCGGTAGGCTCGTCTAAAAGGAGAAGCTTAGTGTTAAGGGCTAAAGCTCTCGCCAATGCAACTCGCTGTTGCTCGCCTCCAGAAAGCTTTCTGGCTTTGCGGTTCTCAAAACCTTCTAATTTAACAAGCTTCAAGGCCCCTTTAACTTCTTCATCCACCCTAGCTTTCGGCATTTTCCTAATTTTTAAGCCGTAGGCAATATTGTTGTAAACTGTTGTATTAAAAAGAACGGGCCTTTGAAAAACCATAGTGCTTTCCGTACGCATCTGCCTCAAATTCGCGTCCGTAACTTTTGTGCCAAGAAAATATACTTCTCCCTTTGAAGGTTTTTCGAGGAAAGCCAAGATCTTCAAAAGCGTAGTTTTTCCAGAACCATTAGGTCCAAGCAAAGCCAGTATTTCACCTTCGCGTATCTGCAAGTTTACGTCTTCCAACGCTGTTATCCCATCAAAAGTTTTGGTTACTTCGCGTAACTCTGCTATGTAACTCATTTTCTCTTCCTCTGGAAAGCGTTTAACGCCAATGTTGTGAGAGTTATTCCAAAAACTAAAACTAGAAGGATTATGCCTAAGGCTATGCTTAATTCTAAATTGCCTTTTGCTGTTTCTGTGGAAATGGCTGTGGTTAGAACTTCTGTCCATCCAGCTATGTTTCCGCCAACCATTAGGGCTATACCCAGTTCTGCAATGGCACGATTAAAACTGGCTATACTAGCGACAACAATACCGTTAAAGGCTTCTTTCAAAACGGCAAAGGCTGCTTGATCCTCTGAGGCTCCTAAAGTTCTAGCCAAACTCATTATTTCTGGGTCAACAGCCTCTATAGCCGTGGTAGCCAAACTTATGATTAGAGGCAGTATGAGTATGGCTTCGCCGACAATGATGGCTGTG
>CBETPM010000108.1:0-4078 GCA_965538135.1 Candidatus Bathyarchaeota archaeon | reverse complement strand
TCGGAAGGTTATAGGCGTAGTGCCCCAAGAATACACGGCTGATGAGGATTTAACAGGCTATGAAAATATAATGCTATGCGCAGACCTATACGGAATTCCCCGCGAAGTCGCCAAAAAACGAGCTCTCGAACTGCTGGAACTTGTGGAACTAACAAACTTCAAAAACAAGAAGGTCGAAACCTACTCTGGCGGGATGCGCAGAAGACTTGAACTTGCATGCGGTCTTATAAACAGACCAAAAGTGCTTTTCCTAGACGAGCCAACCCTCGGCTTAGATGTTCAAACCAGAGCAGCCACATGGAATTATATTAGGCGGTTAAAAAAGGAGTATGGCATGACACTTTTCATGACTACGCATTATCTTGAAGAAGCTGATGCCCTCTGCGACCGCATCGCCATAATAGATCACGGCAAAATAGTTGTAATCGGCTCGCCCAGCGAACTTAAAGACAGCTTAGGCGGCGACGTTATAACCCTAAGTATTAAGGAAAACGAGGACATAAGCGAGATTATCCGCAGCGTCGAAAACGTCAAGGAAGTTAAAAACGAGAGCGGCACCTACCGTATTAAAGCCACGCTCGGCGAAGTAACTGCCCCCCTTATAATTGAAGAATTGCGAAAAAAGGGCTACACTGTAACGAGGCTTTCGCTTACGGAGCCAACTTTGAACGAGGTTTATTTGGAATATACTGGAAGATCTATGCGTGACATGGAAGAGTCTGTGGAAGCGTTTAGAGCGCATAGAATAACCATGCGGAGGGCAAGGGCGAGATGAGTAGAGTAAACAAGTTTAGTCCAAGCAGGCTTCATGGATTGTGGGCTTTAACAAAGCGGGAGCTTAAAAAATGGTTAAAGGAGCCCATACTTCTTTTGATGGCTGTAATTCAACCCGTAATATGGATGACTCTTTTCGGCAAAGCCATGAACCTTGGCGGAATCTTCTCAGCAAGCAACATAAACACACCTTCCATTATTCCGATTTCCGGCAATTTTCTGATTCCCCCTCGACCCGGAGAAACAATATACGTGAATGGCACATTATTTTCGCAGATGTTTTCAAATATTGGTCCCAGCGTTATGCAGAATGTGTTCGGCGTTGAAGACTATTTCAGCTACATGTCCGTGGGCATGATATCCTTCATCGTCATGTTCACAACTATGTTCAGCGGCATGTCCATGGTATGGGATAGACGCCTAGGCTTCTTGGGCAAGGTATTAAGTACTCCAGTTTCAAGGGCCTCCATAATATTTGCAACAGTGCTTAACGCAACTTTGAGGGCGATGTTCCAAGCCACCATAATCCTAATACTGGCGGTTTTGCTAGGCTTAAAGGTAAGCTCAACATTCACAGTATTCAACATACTGGGCGTTTACGCCGCCATATTCCTTCTCTGTGTAGGCTTATCCTCAGTGTTTATCGCCCTTGCTTTGCGGTCTACTAGACAAGAGACGCAGATGGCAGTTGTAAACCTTATTAATCTACCTCTTATGTTTGCAAGCAATACTTTCTATCCAATTTCCATGATGCCTGAGTGGATACAGGCTATAGCCCGTGTAAACCCGATTAGCTACTTAACAGACGCTATTAGACAGCTTACAATCTTGCAAATGGACTTTTCAGAGTTAATGTTTGACTTTGCCTATTTAGGTGCGTTCGCAGCAGTGCTTGCAACTATCGGAATTTTGCTTGCATGGAAGTACCTCACAAAATAAACAAAAATAAATGGGAAGGTAGAATTTAGTAGAAGCTTTAAGATACGAATAGAGGTATACTACTAGAGAGGCTATCCGCTTGAAAAGGTTCTATCCAGACCAGCCAGTAATAGGAGTAGGCGCAGTCCTAATCTGCAACAACAAAATCTTGTTAGAAAAGCGGAAAGGCGAGCCTGGAAGAGGAAAGTGGAGTATTCCAGGTGGTTTGGTAGAGCTTGGTGAAAGAATCGAGAAAACTGTTACCCGAGAGGTTAAGGAGGAGACGGGTTTGGATGTAGATAATCCAGAGCTTATTGATGTTGTTGACAATATCAGTGTGGACGCTGATGGCAAGGTGAAATATCATTTTGTTATTGTTGACTATTTTGTGAAACTTAAGGGTGGAACACTTAGGGCGGCGGATGATGCTGAAGAGTTAAGGTGGGTAGGCTTCAACGAGGTTGAAAAATACGATTTAACAAAAACTTTTAGGGAATTTTTTGAAAAGAACAGGGAGAAACTGGAAAAACTTAATTCATGTCTGTGAAGAAAAGCCTTGTTTCTCCCATTGTTTTCACGTCTAAAGCTCTAACCTTGACAATCATGGGAAAGTCTTTTACCACCTTTCCAAGCACCAGACAATAGTGCGGCGGCAAATCTCGCGCTATAGATTTAACTGTTTCAGCGTCAACGCGGGCTGCTCTGGAAACCACTTCCAAATCATGCTCGTTGGTAAAGTTGAAAAGGAAAATGTTGTCTGCTTGGCGATAAATGTTCTCGCGGATTGTGTCAGGCTGATTAGTTACAAAAGTTGTAAAAATGCCGAAGTGGCGCATTCGAGTTACAATGTCATCCCAGTAGGTTTCCCGCAGGTAAAGATGGGCTTCTTCAGCGAAGAGGAAGACTGCCTTCAACTTCCAGCTTGTCAAAAGCTCCACAAGTTTTCCTAGAATGTATTCTACTACTATTTGGCGGTCTATGGCTGAAGTGTTTCGCAAATTAATTATTATGGCTCCGCCTTCCTCTTTCGCTTTAAACAAACATTCTTCTAGAAGCGTGGCTTCCGCAGTGTTATCAGTGAAAAAGCCAGAGTTTATTAGGGCGTAGTATCGAGAAAACAGCGCGTCGCGCACATGCTGGTTACAGTGCCAGTTGCGGATGGCTTCTCCAAGCTCATGAAGTGTTAGGCAGTCTCTTTCTTTCAGCGAGTGCCATATGCGTCTAAACTCGCGGGCAGATGTTCCCGGCAAGTGCAGAGCATGAATGAGAATGTTTAGGAGAATGTGGAGGTGCATCTGTTTTAGAGCTACTTTAAAGTTTTGCGCTGGAGTTAAAACGTGAATTTTGTTGTAGTAAGCGTTTCTTTTCCCATCTGAAGTTATTCCGAGACTGCCATACTCACCATTTAAGTCGAAGACAACCACTGTGGCCTTGTATCCCACTAGGTTCAGCATTAATAGTTTTGAGAGGTGGGACTTTCCAGTTTCCTTTTTTCCTGTTACAATGTTTAGTCTTCCGTCTAGGGATGAAGCGTCAATGGTTAATAGCGAAGCATCTTTTGTGTTACCAACTGTTATGGGAAGTTTGCCGTTGACTTTGGCTAGTTTGAGCAGTGTGGGAACAGCAAGCTTTTTTATTGTTGATTGGGAGCGGGATGGAAGCCACGCTGTGCTTGAGCTTAAAACATCGTTTTCCAAGGTGGCGCGGATTTTGCAGATGAGAACACTTACGTCTTGAATGTAGGTTATGTGGGGAGCAATTTCCAGCGGGTCAAAGTCCTCGCCCTGTATTTCGCCTCCGTCTGGAAGTGTGCGCAAAAGTTCTTCTAGGATTCCAGGTATGTTCGCGAACTGCATGTCTATTACTTGGGCTATGAGGGTTTTTCTTGCATAGTCGTCTTCTATTAGGAGGTAGTCGCCTTTTTCCACTGTTTCGTTTGGGAAGCATAAAATTTGGAGTATGTTGCCTTCTTTTTTGTAGAGTTTCATGCGTTGTTTTCTCCTTTGCCGAAGGGTCCGAAGAGGAGGCGGTGCATGTCTGGTTTGTTGATTATTTTGAGTTTGTGTTTGCGGGTTATGAAGTGCTGCATGGCTATGACTTCGTTGGCTGTGAAGGTGCATAGGATGTGGGCTAGGCGGAGGGTTTCTGGATAGCTTCGGGAGAAGTGGTCATTTCCTAAGAGTTTTTCCACAGCCTCTATTTTTTGCGGTGAGGGGATTTCCTTGTCTATGTCTAGCCTGAAAGCGTGGTTTCCTTTTGTTAGTTTAGCTACATAAACATCGCCCATAAGCACTATGGGGGGTTTGGGTTTTACCGCGGCTTCGAGTATGTATGGGGGTTTATGCCAGAAGAGCGTGTCTGTTATTAGGTGTCCGTTAAACCTTAG